>CAKQDN010000015.1 GCA_934229275.1 uncultured Clostridia bacterium
GATGAGAGAGGCTTTTTTGCCGTCCGCCTCGCCGGTGAAGGTCATGCCGGCATAGCGTTTGACTTCCGACGTTTTATCGGCTTTCGCGGTGCGTTTGGCAACCATCGTAAAATCGTAGGATGTGTCGTCGAACACGACGCTGCCCTTTTCTCCTACGCTGCCGCCGACGAGGGAGAGTTCTGCCTTGCCCCACTTGACTTCGTAGTAGTTGTCTGCGCCCTTTCTCTCGATCAGCCGCGTGCAAAGCGCGTAGCAAACCTTTTCGCCGCTGCTCTTTTCGATTAACGAAAAGACCTCTATGGTATACGCGGTGTACGTCGTGAAAATAACGTGATCGTCGGTGGAGTTGATTATAAGCGTATCGGAATATTCGTATTTGTCTTTCGGAAAGTAAATGAGCGGGCGGAAATTGTTGGAAAACGGCATACGCATCGCGTTTTCGGGAACAAGCACGACGTTTCCGTCTTCGTAGTATGCGGTATATTTCGCCGTTGCGATCGTGACGGAAAGGTTGTTTTCGCTGTCCGCTCCGTCGATTTTCGACTGCGAACCGTTGACGACGATTGCTCCGTCCGAGTCTATTATAAGGTCGCCGAGCCGTTTGCCGGGCGCGGAGGGAACGACCGTGGCACTGCCGCCCGCGCTGTCCCAATCCTCTTCCGAGCCGCCTTCCGAGTAGTCCTCTTCCACTTCGGATTCGACAGCGGTCAGAACGCCGGTGAAGTACTCTCCGGATATTCCGTCGTCGATTACCGCAACGACGCACTGCGCCGAAACGTTTTTATAAGTGAGCGTCAAAACGTATCTCCCGGGCGTGAACGTATCGGCTTTTCCCTCGATCATATCGAAAGAAGGCTCGATTTTGTTCTTGCCGTCGGATATTTCGAACAGTTCATACGCTTTGAGCGTTGCTCCGACGAAAACCACGCGGTCGTAAGCGGTTATTGCGACCGACGAGCGAATTACGAGCGTATACTCCGCCAAAACGGGTTCTGCGGACGCTCCGTCGGGATAGACGGCGATACGGACGCGCTGTTCGCCTGCGTAAGAAAAGTCTATTGCTGTTTTAAGTTCGGCGTAGCAAGTGGCTCCGTCCACCCAGTCTTTATTGTCGGTGAGCGTGCGGCGCACGCCGTTTATCGTGACTCTGAGGTTGGAAAACGCGTCGAAAGACTGCGTTCCTTCCGCAAGCGTTACGAGAGGATTTATTACTTCCACCGAATAGAACGACGGTACGACTTCGTATACGACGGTAAAGCGCGCGTAGTCGAAGTCTACCGTTCCCGACCAGACGTCGGGCGGCGTGATGCAGTAGGGGACGGAAAGCGTGACTTCGTATTTGCCGAGCGTATCGAAATCGACGTTTTCGATTCCGCTCAAATATGATCCGGGGATAAGATCGAACGAAATTCCGTTGACTTTAACCGAAAAATCGCCGATAAAGTCGTAGTTTTGCTTGTTTTCGCCTTTTTTTATTTTTACGGTTTCGGGAGCGGTTATGACGACGCCCATGCGCACGAACACGACCGCGGTCGCGCTCTTACCGCCGTAACGCAGAGTTACGGTATTTTCGCCCACGCGTGTGTAGTCCACTTCTCCATCGATCATGTCGGCGGTGACGGCGATTTCTTTTTCGCCTTCGTATATCTTAAAAAGACTTTTAAGGTCTATCGTTCCGCTGTTGGGATAAGTTTCTACGTTTTTTGCCGTTATCCGCACTTCGGACGGAGCGACAACTCGCACGGTGACGCTTTTACTTGCGGAAGAGTCCTGTTCGGAATAGGAAAAAGTAACGACGTACTCGTTTCCCTCTTTCGCGTTTTCGAGCGAAGAGCGGTCTATCATGTCCAAGGTGACTTTTCTTGCTTCGCCCTTGACGAACAGCACGAAAAGCGACGTAAAATCGAACGCCTTTAACTGTTCGAGCGTCAGATCGACCGATTTATAGCACGCGTAGGCTTCAACCGTTTCGTAACGCAGAATACGCACGGTGAGCGTTGCTTTTTCGTTGCCTGCTTCTAAAACGAGCAGGTATTCGTTGGGCGTGTCGCTCTTTTCTTTTTTCAGCATATCGCGCGTGACGGGAATTTCATCGCCGTCCTCGATGAGCGTGAAAAGCGCGCAGAAGTCGAACGCATCCTCTTCTTCGTAGGGGATTTCCACTCTTTTTTGAGCCGTTTCTATTTTATAGATCGGCTTTTCCACCGTTACGGTGAGCGACGCGGTTTTATCGCCTGCGGACGCGGTTACGGTGTAGTCGCCGGGTTCGGGCTTAACGTCCCCCTTCAGCATGGAAGCGGACAGCGGAACGTCGCGACCGTCCTCGGTCAGTTTAAAGTGTGCGGCGTAGTCGTAGCCTTCGACCTGTTTTTTCTTAATGAATATGCGCGCGGTCGTCGCGGAAAGCGTTATTTCGGGTTTTTTTACCGTGACTTTCAGCGACGCCTGTTCGTTCCCGTACTTGCACACGACCTTATATTCGCCGGGCTCGGGCATAACTGCCGAGCGGTCGATATACTCGTTTCTCACCGCCATCGAAACTCCGTTGTCGATAATAGCAAAATACGACGTGTAAACCATATCTGCCACGTCATATTTGCCTATTTCGATAGAGTCGCGAAGTGCGGTAACTTTGACGGTTTCGGCGGGAGCCGGGGGATTGTTGTCCTCCGTCTTTCCGCCGCAACCGGCAAGCACGAGAACGAACGAAGTTAAAAGCGCAATGAATAGTGTTACAATCTTTTTCATATCGTCCTCGCTTTATTTTTTGGTTTTGCCGACTTTTATTTACTTTTTAAGCGACCATTCGCCCACTTTACGGAATTCGATGCCGAAATGAACGGTGCCGTTGTTGGTTACGACGATAAGTACGCCGTTTTTGATGTAAGTTACCACCTTATCGGCGCCGCTTACGCCGCAGTTTACGGGCGAACGCTTGTATCCGCACTCGCCGAGTTTTGCGTCGAGAGCAGCCATTTTTACGTCGTAGTCGGCGATTTTGCTGTTTTCGTCGGCGTTTTCGCTTCTGGTGTTCATGGTAACGTAATCATAGTACAGTTTTTCGCCGCCCTGCTCTACCGTATTCCAGCCGAAGAACGGACCGAAAAGCAGATCGCCGAACACTTCCATGAACACGCCGGGTTTGGGCAGATCGTTATAAGAATCGCCGAATACCGCGCGCATTACTTCTTCGCTGTTTTTAGTGGAAGTTTCGGTGGTCCAACCCAAGAGAGTGTGGTTGGGATAGTAGTATTTGGTGTCGTACTGATTCCATTCGGTTCTCCAAACTCTTTCGACGTAGTCGTTGAACACGCCTTCGGGAAGTTCGGTGGTGCCGACGTCGCTGTAAGTAGACGTACAGTAGCCGGTGTCACCGCGGGAAATCTGATAGGGGAACACGGTTTCGACAAGGTGTCCTTCTTCGTTGACGGCAATCTGCAACAAAATCGCGCCGTCCGCAACAGCGTTTTTGGCGTAGGTGTACTTGGACATCTGCATCGCGACGTCTTTGCTTACTTCGCTTGCGACAAGATAGAATTTGTAAATGAACGTGTTGCCGCTGCGTTTGCTCTCGTTGAACTGGAAAATGTTTGCGGAGAAGTCGAACGAAGGCATTGCGTCCTCGCGCAGAGTGCCGTAAATTCTTCTCGATCCGACCATTGCGGGCGTTTTGTTTCCGTCGGAATCGGACGAGTATTCGAACTGATCGTAGTAGGGTTTGCCGCTTACGCTGCCGTCGTCAATTTGTTTATATCCGGAATACGTCGTTCTGTACGCTTTTCCGTCATAAGTCGCTTCGTACTTTATGGTGTTTTTGAAAAGTATCGCGTTTTCGGTGACGTATGCGATGCTTCCCACGGTACCGGTTGCAGAAGAGCCGTCGCGGACGGTGGTTCCGGTGCCCATGGTATAGACGGGAGTGCTTGCGCTGAATTCGTATTCGCCGGAAGAAGGCGTGTAGGTTGCCGTGTCTTTAAGCGAATAGGTGTAGTTGGTTGCCGCTTTGATTTCGTTCAAGCCCTTTTCGAGCAGTTCTTTAAGCGGAGTTCCTTTCATGCTCGTTCCGGTAGGTCCTTCGAGGGGAGTGGGCATAGCGACTTCGGTCGTTCCCACTTCGCCGATATACAGAGTTCCGATGAGGTACTGAGCAGCCACGGTCTTTTCTCCGTCGCTGTCCTTCCAGGTAGTGCTGTTGGACTTGAAAAGAATGGCGTCTACCTTACCGTTGTTTACGCGCAGATAGAGTTCTTCGATGGTTTCGCCGTTGCCGGGATTAAGTATCGAGGTAAGCGAAACTCCGAGACGCATCATAAGATAAGCGTCGATTGCGGCAGGCTTGGTCATATCGACTTTGCCGTCATCGCCGTAGAAATTGTCGCCGTATTTGTTTATGGTTTCGATTTTGTAGCGATATCCGCCCGTTTTACCGCCTATTTCGATTGCTCCGTCGAATTCGAACTTATTGACGTCGAGTTGAGACAGGTGGTTGTAAAGGTGCATTTCTTCCCAAACGGTGGGAACGCTGCCCGTGTCGGTGAGCGGGGCAACGACTGCTTCGTTGTGTCTGTCGATGTACGCGCGCATTGCGGCGTGACCGGTTATTCCGGCTGCGTCGGTTACGGTGTTATCGCCGCGCAGATAGGTGCTGCTGATGACGTTGAAGATATTATCGACCGCGTTGTGTCTGGACGCCCATTTGCCGTCCTGCATGGTAACGGTCATATCGTATTCGTTGGTCCAACTGTTGGAATTCGTGACGTAGTCTTCGTATTTTTCGTAGACTTTTCCGGTTATGGTGACCGAAGCGTTTCCTATTTCTGCGATCATAGCCGAAGTAAGATCGCCGACTTCACCCTGCGTTGCCTTCTTTTTGAGATAGAACGTGCAAGAAACTTTCTTGGTTTCGTCCGCTTTCGCGGTCGCGGTGATTTTGATGGTCATGTCAAGCGACGGAGATTTCGCCACGGTTACGAGACCGTTCTGATCGACGACAAGGAAATCGGTGTTTTCCGACGACCAGATAACGCCCGTTTCATCCGCTCCGGTTACGGTTGCGGTAAGTTGAACGCTTTCGCCCTCGGTAATGTTTACCGTTTTCTTATTGATGTCGATGGCAAGCGCTCTTCCCTTGACGACGGTAAACTGATGAGCGGCTTTCTTGCTCGTGTCCGCGTTTGCGGTTGCGATAATAGACACCGTTTTGTTTTCGGCAGGCGCCGCCACGACGGTTACCACGCCTTCCTGCGATACGGTAAGCACGTCCTCGTCGCTGCTGCTCCAGGTGACGGTTTTGTCGTCGGCACCGGTAACGGTGGCAACCAGTTTAATCGAGTCGCCCGCTTTGATTTCGGTGGCGGCTTGACCGATTACGACGTTTACTTCGCTCGATCCCTGCGATGCGCATGCAACCACGCCGAGAAGCATGGTCACCGCGAGCAGCGCTACGATTGCTCTTTTAAGAAACGTTTTCATAATATACTCCTTGATAATAATTTTTCTCTTTTACGCAAAACGGCTCTCATGCATACATATCATTTTGCACCCGAGCCGTCCTTTCGCTTGTCGCGAATATAGTTATATTATATGCATGCAAGCCCTTTTTGTCAAGTGCGACGGTAAAAAAGCGTGTTTTTTTCACCGTATTATCAGATAAATGCGTATTTTTAAGGTTTTTTAGTGTGAAAAGTCGGTTTCAGCGCACCAAAGTCTATTCTGCTTTGTAGGGGAGGGGTTCCCCCTCCCGCTATTATTTTTTGTTTAATAACGGACAGCCAACGGACGCCTGTCCCTACAGTAAGAGGTCAATAGTGCGCCTACCAAACTTTCCCCTGGCTCGAAAGTTTTTTGCTTACTTTTTTGTTTAAGCAGAAAAACACACTTCGTCCTTAACGTACACCTGACTCAAAAGTTTTTTGCTTACTTTTTTACAAAAAAGTAAGTTAGTTCTGAACGGACGAGGTTTTCCACACATAAATTTTAAGGTCGAGGTCGTTCTGAGCGGCGTCGAGGTCGATGCGAACGGATATTTCGCCGTTTACATAATCGCCGTACGAATTTCTGACGAAGCCTTTTTCTATAAGCAGTTCCCGCACCTTTGCCACCGCGCCGTTAATCGTGCGGTCGGTTTCGAGCAGAACGTCGTAATAAAGCGAGATTGCAGGCACGCCGTAATTCGAGCCGCCGGGTTTGACCGCCCACAGCATTGCAAGTCCGAACGTATCGCCGAGCGCTTCCCCGAAGAACGGCACTTTGTCGGCGAGTTGTTCGCTTCCGAAGAAGGAAACCATGTATTCGTACATCTGCTTGACCTGATCGTCGGATATAACGGTGAGCGACTCGTCTTTCCAGTCGGAAGGCGCTTTTCTCACGTCGAACGCGACGTCGTTTGCTTCATCCGGCAGAGTGGTCGCATTGAAGTCGCCGAACGTCAGTTCCACGATGCCGTAGAAATAGTCGAAATAGTAGTAGAACGACGCCTTCGTTATGTAGCCGTTTTCGATGGTGACGTTGGTAACGTGCTGTGTGTCGAGAGGCTGACCGAATAAGTCGTAGCCGGTCGCAAACAGTCCGTAAAGCGCGATATCGCTACCCATTGACTTATAAAAAGTGCTTGCGACGTGCGTCATGGGAGTGTCGGCAACGAAAGTAACCGCATCGCTGTCCTCATAAGTGAGAATGGTGCGGAAAATCTCCGGAGAGAACGCGAACGTGGGTTTAGCGGTGGCGAACGGCTGATTATAGGCGCGGTTCGCAACATACGCCGCTTCGGTTCCGTCAGAGTCTTTGTAATAAGAATCGTAAAGCCCGTCGTTAATCTTTTTGAATCCGTAATCTTTGCCCGTGTAGTTAAGCACATAGTTGCCTGCGCTGTCGCGGGAAGGAATAGTGAACGGCTTGAAATAAAGATGATCTTCGGTTATGTATTCGGTATAGCCAGAATAAGACATGGCGCCTGCCATAGACTGAAGATTTATAAAAGACGTCGTGTAACTTTTAAGCGCGCGCATGTTCTCGATTGCGGCGGCAAAATCGGAATAATATTTATTGTATTTTGCGTCGTGCGTATACTTCTCCGCTTTCTTGACCTCGACGTCGTCGCCGTAGTTGACCATAACGGTCAGTTCGTTGTGACCGACATAGTTAGCCGCCAGCGTGTAGTCGGGTTCGGACTGCGAATAGAAGCCCACGACCGCTCCGTCCTCGATGACGAGATATACGTTTTGCGGCTTAAAGTCGTAGGGGTTGGAAGCGGCGACCATGCGCGTCGGCAAAGTCGAATCCGCTCCGACGTATTTATACTTCCACTGCTTTTCGTCGAAATCGAAATCGGACAGCGACAGACCCTTAAAAGGATTATAAAAGCCGCTTGCCTGCCAGGTTACGGGTTGATTGTCGTCGTCCGTAAGAGTCTGATATTGCTCTTCGTTCATGAAATCGACGCCGACCGCAGCCGCGTATCCGTCGTTGTTCTTATAGTATAAGCCGCTCGTAAGACTCGTGGAAGTATCGACGTACTGAGCATACCAGTATTCGCCGTCCATTGCGGTGGAGGTGACGTAGGTGAAACTTTTTTCGTACTCTTCGCGCAGACCCGCTTTATACAGATTGATGGTCATAAAACCGTCGAACGCCACTTTATCGGCATCGGCGAGGTCTGCAAGCATATCCTGCGTGAGCGCGGGCTTGGAGAATACGGTAATGGTTTTCTCGTCGTACTTTTTCGGATTGAGATTGCTCGTCGCGCGGACGGTGACGGTGGTGTCGGACGGAACGTCGTTTGCCGTTACAACGCCCTTTTCGGCGTCGATTTCGGCATTCTGCTGTCCGTCGGTAATGCTCCAGGTAACGCTCGAATCGCCGAACGCGTTTTCCACGGTTGCATTGAGCGCAAGCGATTTACCGCTGTACAAGCCGCCTTCGTACGTAATTTTTACCGTAATCGCTCCCAATCCGGCGAAACTTACGCGTTCGCTTTCGGGCGAGGTTTTGTAGTGCGCAGCCGTTGCGTAAACGTATGCGTCGAACTCGTCGTCGGTGTTTTCGGGCGTGAACGAAGTCGCGATCGTTTTATGTTCCGTTCCGTTTACGACGACAACGTATTCCGTCGCGTTTTCGACCGCGTCCCACTTTATTTCGCCCCTGACCGAGCAGGTTACGTTTGCCGGGGCGGAAAGCGTTCCTTTTATTTCGTACGCTTTGCCGGTCGCCTCGGGGCTGGGGTCGGACGGAGCATAGCCTTCCGCCGTCGCATACACGCTGTAAACGTAGTCGCGCGAAGTGTTTCCCACCTGAAACTCGGTTTTTTCGGCGGAGTAGTTTATTCCGTCTATAACGACGACGTACATCGTCGCGTTCTCGACCTCGTCCCAGGTAATAAGACCGGTTTCCGAACAAGCGACGTTTTGCGGCGTAGCCAGTTTTGTTTTACTATCGGTCGGTTTGCACGCGAAAAAGCACGCGCTTATCGCGACTACGCAGAGTATTGCCGCGAGGACTTTCAATTTTTTCATAAATACTTCCTCCTGTTTGTCGAAGCGATGACCGTTCGGTGCGAACGACGTGACACCGTCTCTTATAAGACGCCGACGGGCGCGATTGCAAAGTAGCAAACGCACCCGAAGCCGTTTCCGCGCGAATTAACCAAACGCGCCGTTAATTTGTTTTATTACGATAGCCGGAACAGAATCAGCCTATACCGTTCTTTCTTTTGACGATTATCGCGACGCCGCCAAGCGTTACGATAGCGATAAGAGCGGCGGAAGCGTCGGCGGTTACCGCGCTCTTGCAGTTTCCGCAGTTGTTGCCGTTGTCGTCCTTGCCGTCGTCGGGCTTGGGATCGGGCTTATCGGGATCGTCGGGCTTGGGATCGGGAGTATCGTTCTGATGTTTTTCGTACTCTTCGACGAATTTGTTGAGTTCCGTAAGGTCGAGCACTTCTCTTTCGGCAGGCTTGAAGTTTTTGAGTTTAGCCTGAATGTCCTGCATGGTAGGCACTTTGCTCTTGTCGTATTCGCCTGCGAGCGAATCGATCTGAGCCTGCAACTGCTTGACTTTGTAACTTGCGTGAGCGAACTTGAGTTCTCTTATACGGGTATTTGCTTCGGTCGCGGCGGTGACCATTTCGTCCCACGTCGTTTTTTCGATACCGAAGTCGGCATAGTTGCCTTTGATACCGTTGTAAGCGGTGATCGCGTTGCTTACCAGCGTTTCGTCGGTGACGGTGACGAGATCTTTTTTCATGATCTCTTCGGCGTATTCGATGAACATAGCCATGTTGTTTTCCATTGCGACGAAGTTGCTTCTTTCGGCGTCTTTAACTTCGCCGAAGTACACTTCGTACACTATGGTGTCGTAACCGGATATATCGGCGTTGGACGGCAGAACCATCTTTATGGGGTTTCTCTTGCCCAACTGATCGATGAAGTTGAGATAGCACATATCCAGTCCGAACAACTGATATTGCTCGTACAGTTTCTTATATCCGGGGTCGGATTCGGACAGGGTCGCTCCCGAAACGTTGGTGTTTTCGAGTGCGGGCGCGTTTATCGAACGGAATTCGACTTTTTCGAGCGCATAGCACTTGTAGAACGCCATCTGACCGATGGATTTAATGCTCATGGGAAGCACTATTTCGGTGATGTTTTTGTTCATGCTGCCGGCATAGGTTTCCACCTTTACGGTACCTTCGAGTACTTCCAGTTTGCCGGTTTTTGCTCCGGGGACGGAAGAGAGAACAAGTTTGCCGTTTGCCGCACGGGTGTACAGCACGCCGTCGCTTATAAGCGCGTAACCGTTGTCGCCTTCAGTTTTTTCTGCGCCGTCGCTACCGAGCATATAGAAGGATTCGAGTCCGTCACATTCGAGGAACGCAGCGTAGTCCACTTTCTTGATTTTGTCGGTGAACACAAACTTTTTAAGCGTTTCGACGTTCCAGAACGCGCCTTCGCCGATTTCTTCGAGCGAATTTGCCGTGAACGCGGTTATCTGCGCTCCGCCGTTGGTGTCGTCACGCTCGAAAGCGTAGGTACCGATCTTTTTGAGGTTGTTCGCGACGATTTCGCCTTTGAGCGGAACGAACGCAAATGCCGCATAGCCGATTTCTTCTGCGGAAGTAAGGTCCGCGGAGGTGAGCGACGTGCATGCGTTGAACGCGTTTTCGCCGAACACTTTCACTTTGCCGAGGTTGATTTCGGTAAGCAGCGTGCAGCCTGCGAACATGTTGTCGTTGATTTTTTCGTAGTTGTCGGGAAGAACCGCTTCGGTAAGTCCCGCGCACATATAGAACACGAACGAACCGGTGTTTTCGGCGGTGAGCGACGAGGGCAGCGTTACTTTTTCGAGTGCGGTTGCGCGAGCGAACGCTCCGTCGCCCAGTTTTTTAAGCGTTTCGGGCAGAACTATCTGCTTGACAGCCGGTGCCGAGCCGCTTTCCTGATCGTATTTTGCGAATGCGCCCTGACCTATTTCCACGGCGGAAGTTATCGTAACGTCGCTGAGTTTAGCGCAATCTGCGAAAGCGTAATCGCCGATATAGCGGACGGAAGCGAGATTTGCGGTTTTAAGCGACGTGCAGGTGAAGAATGCTGCTTCTTCCAGTCTGTCGTCGATTTTGGTAAGGTCGATTTCGCTTAAAGCGGTTGCGTACGCAAAGCAGTATTTGCCGACGTGAACGCCGCCGTTTACGGGCATTATTACTTTTTCGAGTTTTTTGCAGTTCTGGAACGCGCCGAGTCCGAGAGAAACGTTTTCGCCGAGCGAAACCTGCTTGATCTCGCTCTTGAAGAACGCGCCTTCGCCCACAACTACGTTCGCTCCGATTTCAGCGGATGCGATGCCGCTGTTTGCGAACGCGTATTCGCCGATTTCGGCTGCGCTCGTAAGGTTACTTACCAAGGTGAGTTTTTCCGCGAAGTCGAACGCATGTTCGCCGACGACGATTTTGCCGTTTTCGGGAAGCGCGACTTCACTTAGACTTAAGCATCTTGCAAAAGCGTACGCGCCGATTTTCACGTTTTTGTTCGTGAGCGTGACTTTGGTGACGCCGGTGCCGGCAAACGCGCTTGCTCCCACTTCTTCGACTGCGGAATCGACGACGTATTCGCCCGAAACCGCTCCGCCTGCAACTGCGACTATTTTCTTGCCGCCGTTTGCGTACAGGATTTTACCTTCCGCGTCGGTGGAGAAAACGGTGTTGCCGTTCTCGACGGTGAATTTCTTGACTCCGGTTGCGGCGAATCCTGCTCCGGTGAAGTTAAGAGAGGTCATGCCGGCAGGAATAATCACTTCTTCGAGCGCGGAACATTTATAGAACGCGTCTTTATCGATAGTGACCGCTCCCGTGGGCAACTTGATCTTTCTGAGTGCGGCGCAGTCGTAGAAAGCCTGCTCGCCGATAAGACCGACGTTTGCCTTGAATTCCACTTCGGTGAGCGAGGGGTTCTGGCAGAACGCGCCCTTATCGATATACTGAACGTCGTTGTGTACGGTTACTTTTTTAAGGTCGTTGCACTGAGCGAAAGCGAATTGCGGAACGACGTTTGCATACAGGTCCACGGTTTCGAGTCCGCTCTTGACGAACGCGCCGTAGGACAGTTTGGTGTGTTCTCCGAGCGTTACGCTTTTGAGGTTGGTGCAGTTTTTGAACATTTCTCTGCCGGCGTTACGCAGGTTGGTAAGATCTACGCTAGACAGACCCGTGCAGCCCTGGAAAGCCGCTTCGCCTATGGACAGGCACTTGGAGAAATCCACTTCGGTGAGCGAGGTGCAGCCGTAGAAGGCGTTTTTGCCGATGACTTCCACCTTGCCGAGGTTGATTTTTTTGAGTTTCGCGTCGTTGTAGAACGAGTATTCGCGCAGGTACTTAACTTCGCCTTTGAGTTCGACTTCCTCGAGTCCCGTGCAGTTATAGAAAGCGTACTTTCTTATTTCTTCGACGGTATCGGGGACGATGACTTTTTTGATGCTCGAATTGGACGCCGGGATCTTGTTTCTGTCGTAGTCGTCCTCGTCCACTTCGATGTTGTTGTCGGTGGTGTACAGGCAGAACGCGTACGCGCCGATATACAGCACGCCTTCGTCCTCGGGGATTTCGACCACGCCGTTTTCCACGAAGCCTTTATACGAAACCAGCACATAGTTTTCCACGACGAACGGGTTCTGCACGCTTATTCTTAAACGAGCCTTGATGTTGGAGCCTTCGAGCGACGCGGTTATGGTAACCGAGCCTTCCTTCATTGCCGTGACTATGCCGTTCTGATCGACTTTCGCGATGTCGGGGTTACCGGACTGGAAGGAAACGGGGTATTTGCTTGCAACGTACCAGGGTTTGATGTCGGTTCCGAGTTGAATTCTCTCTCCGGGGAACATTTTAACCGCTCCCGAAACGGAAGTTATGAAGTTGCGGTCGCCGGTTTTGCCGATGTCGCTGACGCCGGCGGATCTGCTGTAAGCGAACAGCGTATCGAAGTACGCGTAACGGAATTCGTCCACGGTTTCCTTGGTGGCGTCGTCCGAATTATTGGTCGACATTAAGGTGAATTCGCCGTCCCGAGCCGCCGTTTTTGCGGTTTCGACCGATTGAGCGGCGGTCTGCGCGGAAGCGGTGCGCTTTTTGACGTTGATCATTATCACCGCCTGATGCGATGGAAGCGTTTCTCCCGAAACGACGCCCGTTCTGGTGACGGTAATAGTCGCTCTTCCGGGCTTTTTGCCCAGAACCTGACCGTCGCGCACTTCCGCTATCTGGGGATTGGAACTCTCCCACTTGAGGTATTTGAGGTAGTCTTTGTTTTCGTCTACGTTTTTGTCGGCGGTAGCCAGTTTATCGGTAAGGTCGAGCACTTCGTTTTCGTACATGGAAACGATGTCGATCTTGGGGCTGCCGTAGTCGCCGTCCTGCGTGAACTTGATGTCGCCGTTGGTACCGGGCAACTGAACGACGTAGATGTTGGAATTGAGCGCGTAGTCGTCGATAGAGAACGCGAGCGCGCCGGAGATGAGTTTGTCATAGCCGACGTTTTCGAGATAGTCGGTGATTTCGATTCTCACCTTGTTATCCGAAGCCTTCTGCGAGTAGACGGGGATGGGCTTATCGGAAAGCATGGTGTAGGTGTTGGTTGCGGTGAAGAGAATGGGCGAAACGCTCATGACGTACTGATTGTCGTACACGTTGAGAGTGAGATAGTATCTGTCTTTTTTAAGCGTTTTGTCGTATTTCTTTTCGTAGGAGCAACCTTTAAGCACGGGCGCTTCGGTATCCATCACGAAATCGAACGCGAAGGAATTGCGCGCGTTTGTGGTTACTCCGCCGTCGCCGTAATCCAGTTTGCCGTCCATTCTGAACTGATAGGAGCGGTTGTTTACCAAGCCGAGTTCTTTGGAACTGAGTTTGAGTTGGTTATAATAAGGCACGGGAGAGCCGCCGTTGGAATACGCCTTTCTTGCGTTTACTTCGGTTTTGCTCCAGATGACTTCGCCGGTGACGCGGTCTACGATGGAGAAGTCCATGGTTTTCGCGCCGCGCAGCAGTCCGGCATAGATGGTGGAAAGACCGCTTATCGAGCCGAACGTATCGGAAACCGCGATATGGTCGCGAGATGCGACGATTTTATCGTACTTGTCGGTGTCGACGTCGTACAGATAGGTGCCGAGCGGAATGATGTAGTTATAGAAATAGGTGCCGTACGGAGTGGTTGCGTAGTAGTCGGCTTTGAGTTTGTCCTCTTCGTCGAGCGAGAGGTCGTACTTGTCCTTATCCACTTCGTAGTAGTCTTTGTCGAACATGGGCGCTTCGGTCCAGTCGCCGTAGAACGCGAGGAAGGGAACGTTGAGGCTTATTTCCTCCTCTCCTTTGGAATTTTTATCGGTGGTTTCGAGTTTAACGAAGCCCTCGACGTACGTTCCGTAGGTGAAGTATCTTTCGAAGTATGCTCTGTCCTCTTCGGAGATGGTGTAAGTGAGCGTGACCGGAGTGGTCTGACCTGCTTTTGCGACCAGTTTGGTGCCGTTTATCGCGCCCGAAACGGTGCTTTCGGCTTTCATGGTGCCGCCGAGCAGTTTACCTCTTCCGGCAACGAAACGCTCGTCGGAAGAAGAGATTTCTTCGGTCATGCCGAGCACGCTTATGTCATAGGAAATGTCCTTATCGGAAACGTTTACGACCGAGAAGTTCATTTCGTATACGCCGAGACGAGCGGCGTCGTCACCCAGTTCGAGTTTGGTTTTGTCTTGGTTTTCGACCATTATATACGCGCCGGCACTGACCAGTTTTTTAAGGCTGGCAAGACCCGCGCCCTGTTTTCTGGGCGAATAGGGGATGCCGTACTTGTCGAGAGCGATAGTAGCCGTGGACATGAGCAGGCGGTTGGTCATAAGTTTAACTTGCTTCGCGTCGGACGCGATTTCGGGGAAGTTATCCTTGACGTAGTGACGGATAAGAAGAGTTATTCCGCACAGGTTGGGGCAAGCCATACTCGTGCCGGACAACTGATCGTAGCCGCCGCCGGGGATGGACGACTTGATGTCGCCGCCGTGAGCGGTTATTTCGGGTTTGAGTTCGAGGTTAGGCGAAGGTCCCCAACTGGAGAAGTCGGACATGAACGGACCTGCCTGCGCGTTCGACGAGAACGTGACGGTACCCGTCGATTTTGCGGCGAGAATGGTTCCGTCCGATTTGGAAATCGAGATCGTGGGAACGTGCTCGGTTTTGCCCATGGACATGCTGATGTCGCCTTCGACGTTGTTGTAGATTATGCAGGCGACCGCTCCTGCGGCTTTAGCCTGCAACGCTTTGTCTTCGAACGTGCTGTCGCCGCGGCGAACGAGTGCGATTTTACCCTGAACGTTGATTCCGGAGTAGTTGACTTTAAGACCGACGCCCGGAACGGTGACGTATTCGAGCGTGTGTTCGGCGCCGTCGGTAAGGCTCCAGTTCATGGCTTCGTAGATTTCTTTAAAGAAGTCGTTTTTCTTTGCCGCGGTGGAGTTGGACTCGACCCAGAAAATGACGTCTTTATTGTTTGCGACCATATATCTGCTCTTGACGCCGCTTATCGACGCGACGGAAGTAGCCGCAGCGTACGTCGTGGGCGAGCCTACGGTGCCGTAGTCGGGGTTGGTGGTGAACGCGGTGTTACCCTGTTCGCCGCCCTGAGCAGAACTGTAACTGTTGCTTGCGGCGACTATAAGGCTGACGCCCGAAGCGTTGACCTTGTCGTATACCGCGTTTATGAAACCGCCGTCCTCTTCGCGTGCGAATCCGCAGGAAGAGCCGAGCGACATGTTGATCGCGTCTACGTTGAGAAGAACCGCGTCCTCTACCGCTGCCACTATATCCTCGGTTTTACCGCCTTCGGACAGGTCGGGGAACACTTTCATGCAGACTATCTGGGTGTCTACAGCGACGCCTATAATACCTTTTTCGGTTTCGGTCTGCGCCCATTCGGGGGTGTTGCCGCCTATAATGCCGGCGACGTGCGTACCGTGTTCGGAATCGTAGGGGAACACGTCGTAATCTTTATCCGCATAGTCGTATGCGTAAGGAATTTTTGCGTTGACGTACACGTTACCGAGTTGCAGTCCGGGCGTGGTCTTAGCCGCGTTGCTTGCGCTAAGTACTGCGGCGACGCTCTGCTCGGTTACGGTGAGTTTATCGGAGTCGACGTTGGGCATAGCGGAAAATACCGGGTGCGAGAGGTCGAAACCGGAGTCGAGAACGGCTACGGAAGTACCTTTACCGGTGTAACTTACGCTGCCGGAGTTGAAAATACCGGTGTCGTACACGTCGACCAGGTTGACGACGCCCGACGCAACTCCGGTCGATTCGGACTTGGGACGATTGAAAGTGTCGCTTAAATATGCGGAAGCCACTCTCCCGTTTCCGTCGATATCGGAGAAATTGCCGTAGGTGGTGACGACCGCTACCGCGTTGGTAAGCGTGTCGTAGCGATATTTGACCTCGGTGATAAGGCCTTTATTTAAAAGGTCGTTAATTAAACCGTTCTGGTTTTTTTCGATGACGGCTGCCTGCGCCTTACCTTCGGGAGAAGCGGCGTATTCGGCGAGCGTAGCGTATTTGCTGCCTTCGAGGTAGGTGTCGGCAAGGCACTTTCCGGGCAGAGTGACGATAGCCACGATGACGTCGTCGTCTTTATAGCCGTTGTTCTTGACGAGGTATTCGGCTTTGATGCGGGACGCGGTTTCTTCCTGCGAGAATTTGAGGTCGGAGCGCAAAACGAGAAGTTGAGTAGACGCGGTACCCAAAACCGAGTCGCCGTCTTTCTTGTCGGTTGCGCACGCCGCAACGCCGGAGAGCAGTGCCGCGCACAATAGAATTGCAATAATTTTTTTACGCATAAGTATAACTCCTTTTCCGTATGACGTTTATTATAAAGATAAACGGGCAAACGGTCAATCGTGACGGCGCGAAAACTCCGAATTTTTCATAAAGTTTTCAATTTCGCCGTTGTTTTTCGTGTAAATCGTGGTGTTTTGCGGTTTTTTACCGCTCGGGCGACGGAAAGCCGCGCTCAGCGCAGCCACAGCCACATAAGAAAGGCAATGAGCGCGAACGAGCCTAAAACGATAAGAAAAATGCGCCCGTAAACAACGAATGCCGCCCTTATAGCCGCGAACTTTTCCCTCCGGTTCAAGCCGATCGGCTCTTTTTGTTTTTTACCGTCCGGATTGAGCGCGCTCATATCGTAGATGGTGCGGCCGTCGTCAACGAACGCCCTTTTATTCTTTTTTTTGCCGTCCTTATTCTTCATGGACGTCGTTTGCCTTATCGGCGTTTTCCTGCGGTTTTTCCGCTTTACGCTTGCCTTTTTTGAGTTTCTTTTCGGCTTCCGCCTGTTCTGCCGCGATGCGGTCGCGCTCCATCTGCTCCCACTGAGCGTCGTACGAAGCGAGATTGTTCATAACTTCTTCGTCGTACAGATGGCACGCCACGAAATGCTCGGGTTTTGCCTCGGCATAGCGCGGAGCGACGAATTTGCAGACGTTCATGCACTGCGAGCAGCGCGTATGGAATTTACAGCCCTTGGGCGGATTGGCGGGGGAAGGAATATCGCCTTCAAGAATGATACGGTTCATCTTGACGTCGGGGTTAGGCACGGGTACGGCGGAGAACAGCGCCTTGGTGTACGGGTGCAGCGGCTCGCGGAAGATGTCGTCCGTGTTGCCTTTTTCCATCATATTGCCGAGGTACATGACCAGCACGGAGTCGGTGACGTATTTGACGACCGACAGATCGTGGGAAATGAACACATACGTCAGTCCCATATCGCGTTGCAGTTCTTTTAAAAGGTTGATTATCTGCGCCTGAATGGAAACGTCGAGCGCGGACACCGGTTCGTCGCAGATGACCAGTTTGGGTTTTACCGCGAGCGCGCGTGCGATGCAGATACGCTGGCGCTGACCGCCGGAGAATTCGTGCGGATAGCGGTCGAAATACTGCGGTTGCAGTCCGCATTTTTTCATGATGTCCATGACGTAATCGTGAATTTCGGACTTCGGCACGATTTTATGCACTTTTACTCCCTCTTCGATAAGGCTGCCCACGGTCATACGGGGCGGAAGCGAAGAGTACGGGTCCTGAAAGACCAGTTGCATATCGGTGCGATAGGCGCGCATTTTCTTTTTGGAGAGGTTGGTTAAATCGTGACCTTCGAAATAGATTTTGCCGCCGTCGGTCTGATACAGTTTGAGGATGGTTCTGCCCAGCGTGGTTTTGCCGCAGCCCGACTCTCCCACGACGCCGATGGTTTTGCCTTTTTCGAGCGTGAAAGAAACGTCGTCCACCGCTTTTAAGTAACGAAGCGGCTTGCCGAACAGAGATTTTTCGATTACGAAATATTTTTTGAGGTTTTCGACTTTGAGAAACTCTTTATTCGCGTCGACGGGAGCGTTTTCGTTTGCCGCCGCGACGGAATTGGTCGTTTCGAGGTTGGTTGCGTTATCACTCACTGCGCTCTTCCTCCTTTTCGTACAGATAGCAGGATACGTAGTGCGTATCGCTCACTTTGATGAATTCGGGGTATTTGCCCTCGCACTTACCGATGCATTTTTCGCAGCGATTGCGGAAATAGCAGTGGTCGGGAAGATTGATGGGGTTGGGGACCTGTCCGGGAATGGAGTAGAGCGGAGCGTTGCTGTCGGACGTGACCATGGGCTTGCTCTTTTGAAGACCGATGGTGTACGGATGCAGCGGATTGTGGAAAATTTCCTGAACGGTGCCTTTTTCGATTATTCTGCCGGCGTACATGACCACCACTTCGTCCGCCATTTCGGCAATAACGCCGAGGTCGTGCGTTATAAGCATGATGGAGCAGCCTTCACGCTTCTGCAAATCGCGCAGAAGTTCGAGAATCTGAGCCTGAATGGTGACGTCGAGCGCGGTCGTAGGCTCGTCGGCGATGATGAGTTTGGGGTTGCCGGCGAGTGCCATTGCGATCATGACGCGCTGGCGCATACCGCCCGACAGTTCGTGCGGATAACAGTCGTAGGTGTGTTCGGGCATGGATATACCTACTTTGCGCAGAAGGTTTATCGAATATTCCCTGGCAGCCTGCTTGGTTATCTTGGGGTCGAGCAGGAAGGAAACCTCGTCCAGTTGATAGCCTATCGTGAACACGGGGTTAAGGCTGGTCATGGGTTCCTGGAAAATCATGGTTACGTCTTTGCCGCGCACTTTGTAGGTTGCGGCGGTGGGCATTTTAACTATATCGTAGCACAGTTTTTTGCCGTTTTCGTCATAGCCGAGCGAGTCGGTGTTAAAGCGGATGGAGCCTCCCACTATCTGACCCTGCGGAGCCTGAACGAGTTGCATTATGGACAGCGAAGTGACGCTTTTGCCGCAGCCGGACTCTCCGACGACGCCCACGATTTTGTTTTTGGGGATGTCGAAGGACACGCCGTGCACGGAAGTGACGGTGCCGTTGTCGGTGAAGAAGCACGTTTCGAGGTTTTCAATTTCCACGACGTTGTTTTCGTCGCGCATCGTGGTGATATACTCGGACTCGGGGCATTTACGACGCTTCTGCTTTTCGTAGAAACGCATTTGCTGTAAGTTGTACTTTCTTATTTTGCGGCTTTCGCTTATGGAAATGTAATTGCTTTCTTTTTTCATGACTTACTTCCTCGCTTTGGGATCCATAGCGTCGCGCAGACCGTCGCCCACGAAGTTGAATCCGAGAACGGCGATGACAATCATAAGACCTGCCGGCAGCCACATATTGAGGTGGTAACTGAGGACCTGCGGATCGTTTGCGGTAGCGATCATCGTTCCCCAGGCAGCCTTCGGGAGTTGGACGCCCAGTCCGAGATAACTCAATGTAGATTCGTACAGGATGACGCTGCCGAGACCAAGGGTCATGGAAACGATAAGTTGCGGCATGACGTTGGGGATGAGGTGCTTGAATATTCTTCTTGCGGTCGAGTAGCCCATGACTTCGGTCGCGGTGATGTATTCCTGCTCTCTGAGCGACAGAATCTGACCGCGGACCATTCTTGCGGTACCGCTCCAACTGAACAAGGTGATCATCACCATGAGGATGTAAATACGCTGATCCGCCGTGACCTGCCACGAATCGATTACCGCGGAGGCGATAAGCAGAATAGGCAGCGTCGGGATACAGTTGAATATATCGACTATACGCATTATAATCTGATCGACCCAGCCACCGTAGTAGCCGGCGATGCCGCCCAGCACTATACCTATTATGGTTTGCAGAATGACGACGATGAAGCCTATCGCGAGCGAGATTCTTCCGCCGTACATAAGGCGAACGAACACGTCCATACCTTTATCGTCGGTTCCGAGAATATGGTTGCCGTCCAGCGGCGCATACGCGTTGGTGGGGCTTTCCTGACGAAGTTCTTCGATAACGGTGACGGTAGTGCCGTCGGGAAGTTCTTTGGTAACGGTGTAGTAATAAGTGTTGATAGTGGGCGTGCTGTCGGGGATATCCGGCTCCCACTTGTTGTATACGACCGGACCGAGGAAAGAGAACGCGAACAGGAATATAAGCATAACCAAGCCGACGATGGACAATTTCGAGCGGAAAAATCTGCGCAAAATCATTCTTGCCGGGCTGATTTCTTTATAGTTTACTTCCTCTGCCGCTTTCGCCGCCGCCTGTAATTCGACTTCGGACTGCGATTTTTCGGTTTCCTGAATGACGTCCGTCATGGCGGCATCTTCGGAAACGATTACCTGATCGACTTTGTTTTTATTTTCTTCCATAATTCACCGCCTGTCAGGATAATTTAACGCGCGGATCGACTATCGAATACATAATATCCGAGAACAGCGTTCCGATGACCGTCAGTATCGCCAGGAACATATTGTAGCCCATGACGAAAGGAATGTCTGCTTGTTTAAGAGCCTTGTATGCAAGGTTACCGATACCGTTTATACCGAACACCTGCTCGGTTATCATCATACCGCCGAACAGCGACGGCAGAATTCCGGCAAGCAGCGTTGCGAGCGGAATGAGCGTGTTACGGAAGGCGTGCTTGTACACGACCGTTTTTTCCGAAAGACCTTTCGCGCGCGCGGTTCTTATATAGTCGGCGTTAAGCACTTCGAGAGTGTTGGTTCTCGTGTATCTCATAAGTCCGCCGAGCGACAGCAGCACGCTGACGAATATCGGCAGAATAAGGTGATACGCCATATCGCCCAGTTTATCCATAGTACCCGCAAAAGTGGGCAGATAGGACTTGTTTGCGTCGATAAGACCGTTTGCCGGCAACCAGCCGAGGTCTACCGAGAAAAATTTGATTGCGATTGCCGCAAAGAAGTAGGTCGGGAGAGCAAGACCGATCATGGTGAACACGGTGACGGCATAGTCGCGCACGGAATACTGGTGCGTAGCCGACGAAACGCCGAGCGGTATTGCAATGAGGAATTGCAGAATGGTTGCGATAATTGCTATTGCGAACGAAATCCACATGTTTTCGCCGATGACCTGCGCGACGGGCTTTTCGTAAAGGAAACTCGTGCCGAGGTCGCCCTTGCAGAGGTTGCCGATCCAGGTGAAGTAGCCGCCGAGAATAGCGCCTAATTTCTCTCCGCCGGTTGCGACGCGGTAAGACGTGTTAGTTTCGAGTTCGCCTTCGTCGGTAAAGAGAGAAATATTATAACTTTCTTTTCTCGCAACGTTGAACGGGTGCATGGAGTCGTCGAACACTACGTCGTTGCCGGCTTCACGGTACGAAGCGGTGAAAACGCCGCTCGTGAGGTTTTCCTTGACTTGCTGCTTAATCGTGTGTTCTTCGGAAACGGTCGTGCCGTCGTCCTGCGGAACGTCGATTTTCTCCGTTTTCTCGACGTAGGTTATCTTATCGAGCGAGAAAGTGCCTCCCTCTTTTAGTTCGAGGCGCAGATCGCCCTGCTTATACTTACCGACGACCCAGGTTTTGAAAGATTCTTCGCCGCCGATAGCATAGTCGCGGTCCTTGATTTTGACGTCGCGTTCGAAATTGCCGTAGCCTTCCACTTCCATGTTGAGATAGGCTTCGGGAACGTACAAACCGTACAGCGATTTGAATCTGTCGAGGTCCTCCTGCGTTATGGTACCCTGATTGAGTTGCGCCGAGTATTTCTGATCGACGTAATCGCTGGGCATAAGGCGAACCAACGTGTAGATGATTACCGACACGCCCAACAGGATAACTATCGAGATTGCTATTCTTTTTACGATATATTTAAACATTTGCTCTCTTCCGTTAGCAAAAACCGCAGAAAAAGCGAATTTTACTTGGTTTTTTAAGTCACATAAACCCCATACACGGCTTTTTCGGAGCCGCGTACGGAGTTTATGCGGAAAGTCCGTTGATTTATGCGATTACCAGCGATACCTGATAGAGTTTGCTGGTCATTCCCTGATAAGGCGTACGGTCTTTCTTGGGAATGAAGGTGTTGACGTCGATCTTGTTCGAGTTGCAAGCGAACAAGTCGTCACGCTGATAGGTGGGCAGTTCGACCGCGAGTTCCATAACCTTGTCGAGCGCCTGCGAATACAGATTCTTTCTGCGCGTCTGATCTTCGGTTTCTCTTGCCTGTTCGATAAGTTCGCTGAGTTCGTTTACAAGTACGTTTTCGGTATCGTACTTACCGCCGGCGTTCTGCTTGATTTGCTTGTAACCCCAGTTGAGGGTGGAAGTTGCGGTGGAATCTCTGTGATAGACCTGATACATATCGGGGTCGATGGTGGAACTCCATGCAGCCGCCCAGACGGTGAGGTCGCCGCTTGCGAGTTTACGCAGAGCGTTGGAATCGGTGGTGGTGTTGATGTTGAAGCCGCACTTATTGAGGAACAGACCTGCTTTGTACAGAGCCATCCATGCGGGGTGATCCTGCTGTTCGCCTGCGATGGTGAACGTGTATTTCAGTTTGTTGCTACCGTTGACGTACACGCCGTCGCTGCCCTTGACGTAACCTGCGCCTTCTACGAGCGAAGTGATGAATTCTTTCTGTTCGTCTTCGGAAAACTTTTCGCCTGCTTTTTTACCCTTTGCGCGAACGAATTCGGCATATGCGGGGTTGACGACCGCCAGGTTTTCGGGGATCTCGCCGCCTATATAAGGATAATAGGGAGTAGCGTTTTCGGGATAAGCCCAGTTTGCTTTGGACATAGCGCGGTAGATAGGCTCTGCGGTGGTACCGTAGTATGCGATACATTCGTGAGTGTCTATCGCGTGCATGATTGCCTGACGAACGGCAATGGACGGCACTTTACCGGCGTTGATACCGATATAGCCGTAACCGGAAGTCATGTAATGGTCGGAATAGATACCTTCGCTTGCCTTGCCTTCGAGTTCGGAAACGGTTTCGGTCTTTGCGTTAGGTTCGACGAAGTCGATGCCGCCTGCGTACAGAGTGGAAAGCATTGCGGACGAGCCGATAACCTGATATCTTACTTTCTTGATTTTAGCCGGTCCCATTACGAAATAGGGATTTCTTTCGAAGTAGATGATGTTCTGGCTGCAGAAATCACCGACGGTAATCTGACTTGCGTCGATTCCGCCCGACGATTTACTTGCGGCGTACATACCTGCGCCTACGGGAACGCCGACCTTACTCGGAGCCTTGACGACGTCGTTCATGAAGTCCGCGCTGGAATACTCTACGCCGAAGTTGCTTTCGTAGTCGAATTTAGCGATGTGAGCGGCGTCGGAATAGTAGTACATGGGCGCGATGCCGAGCGAGAAGTTCCATACAGCCTTGGGGTCAACCTTGTTGATGGTGACGGAAAGCACTTCGTTGAAGCCGTCTTTGACGTGCGTTTTCGCTTCGTCTTCGTACTGCGGAGGCTGATAAGTCTTGCCGCTCTTGGGAAGAGTTACGGCTTGAGTGCGGTTAGCGAATTTAATACCGGAAACGTTGGTGTACTTTCTGTCTTTATCTTTAAAGTATTCCTGCATTTCCTGATTGGTGATGCTGTCGAACAGTTCGGTAGCGGTTCCCCAATAGTTCACGATTTCTGCGATGTCGTTGGGGACTTTGCTGATATAGACGGTGTTGATAGCCTGCTGTTCGGTCCATTTTTTGAGGTCTGCGGGATCGTTGGTCAGCGCGCTTTCCATCTTACCTTCGTCTTTGTTCCATTTGAGGTAGTTTTCGTTGTAGAGGAACATTTCGACGTCGGTGGTGATGACGTTTTTGTGTTCGACGTCCTTACCGTCTTTGTCTACCGAGATGAAAACCAGTTCGGACCAGGTGTCTTTAGCGTTGTTATAGTCTTTCTGCAGTTCTTCTTTGAACATGGGCAGAGCGGCGTCATAGTCTTTTACAATGTTCTTATAAGCGTCGCCGGAGTTGTTGTTCATGTATTCGAGCAGTTTTTCGCGGAAAGAAGTTTCGTCAAGGTTAGTACCCTTGTTGTCGTCGAGAATATCGGTTGCGGCACTTGCAAGGGCGTCGATACGGTCGGACGCTTTCTGCTCGAACTGAGCCTTGAAACTGTCCTGTTCCTTTTCGTTGTCTTCCTGAGTGCGGTACTGTTTAAGACCGACGATATCGGTAGAGTAAATGGTGCTGGAACCGGAATAGACGGGGTCGAGATAGACGTAATAGTTGAACAGTACGTCTTTCATGGACAAATACGAGCCGTTGGAGAAACGGATATTGTTTTTAAGTACAAAATAATAAGTAGTGGTGTCGGTTGCGGCGTCGTAATTGGATTCGAACACCTCGGTTACGACCGCTTCGTCGGGTCCGTATGCGACGTTACCGCTTTTATCGTTGGTCAGCATACCGATCTGAGTCATGCCGACGACCGAACTGTCGGTTCCGCTGGTGGAGAAGAACGGGTTGAAAACCTTATCTACTTCCTGAGTGGAGAAAACGAGAGCGTCTTCTTCGTTGTTATAAGTCTTGTGCGTGTTGGTCCCGCCGTTGTTGCCCTTATCGCAGCCTGCGAAAGCGGCGACGCCGAACGTCATGCAGAACGCGAGCGTCAGAGAAACTAATCTTTTAAGGAACTTATTTCTTTTCATTGCTTTATCTCCTTACACTAATTGATCTTTAAATAGTCGTTTACTGCTTTATATATTCCGTCTTTTCGACGGTGACTTCTACGTTATCGACCGTAGAAGCGGCTCCCTTGGTCATGAAGAACGGATTCGTTCCGCTTACGACGTGGAAGTCGTCGGTTCCCTCTACCTTTGCGGCGTCGGCTTTGATCGAATACGTTCCCGTAAATCTGACGTTTTTAACCGTCGAACCTTCCGATTTGACCGCAATAGGCGAAATAATGATAATCGCGTTCTTTTTATTGCCGGACTCGATGACGAAGTTGACGCCCTCGAAAGTCACGTTCTCGATATGCGCGCCTTTAAGGCTGTTGAACAGACTCGCGGTGTAACTCTGACGCGTGTCGATGTCCTTATCCTGTCCGACCACCGAACGAATGACCGTGAAGTTTTTGATAACGTGGTTGTTACCGATAAACGTTCTCGTGTACAATCCGCCTGCGCTCGTATTGAAGCCGTTGAAATTCGCTCCGCCGAAATCGATGTCGGCGAGCAGGTAAATGTGCGAGTTGCTTCTGACCGCGCGCTCGAGCGTCGCTCTGTCGGTTACCATCGCATAGATGCCTTCGACGTACCTGACGTAAATCTTAACGTCGTTTTTGCCCTCTTCGGTTTCGGGAATACGGAAGTCGAAGTCCCAAAGATTGCCTTCCGCGTCGTAGAAGTACGGAAGCGCGGTGTAGCCGTCTTTCTCTCGCTTGGCTGCGAAATTCTGGTAGTCCTCGGTGAACGTTCCGTTCGCCTCTACCTCATAACTGCCGAGCGTGACTTCCTCGCCGGTTTTCTCGTCGATATAGCACAGCGTGTAGGTGTAAGTGCCTTGCTTCTTCCACTTGGCGTAAAGCGTTATTCCCTCGTTGGTCACGGTGTCGGTTTCGAAGTTCCACTCCGCGCCGAACGTGATTTCGCCCGATTCGGACTTGCTTCCGCGGAACCAGCCTACGAAATCGTAGCCGGCTCGCGTCAGATTCTTGGTCGACAGCGACGTAGGCTCGTATATGTAACCGCTCTCGCCGTCGGCAATCTCGTAGTAGTGCGTGAACGGAAGCGTACAACTTCGGTAAGTGCCGCCGTTAACGTCGAACACTACCGCGGTGTTCTGCTTCTTTACAGACACGCTGTTGCAACCCGTAAGGAAAACCGCGCTCGCAATCAGCGTTATTATGACGGCAACCGCCGTTTTTAGCGTCATTCTCTTTTTCATCGATTTTGTTTCCTCGCCGCAGATGACATCCGCTTTTTTCGCGAATATTTATGCATTTCGGCAAATTCGAAAGTTATGATTTCGCGAAATTTCGCGTCACAACGCTTTCACTTGCGTCGTTTAGAACGAAAAGCACCTCTTTTAGCCGAAAAAACGACTTATTTTTCGTCGTTTTTCGCCCTATACTTTCGTACATTTTAGTATTATACTACTATTTGCGAGATTTGTCAACTGTTTGAGCCGTATAACGCGATTGTGTATATTTGCAGGGCTTTTGCATAATTTTGCAAAAAACAATGTGACGATGTATAATATGCGAACCCTTCCGCTACTTATTATGTCGCTTTTTCAATATATTATTATACCGCGCCGTCTCACACACAAAATAGCGGAATTTTTGCACACGCGCCCTCTCTTCGTAACGGGATTAAACCGATTTAAAGCCTCTCACTCCGGGAGAGGTGGCGGCGTTAGCCGACGGAGAGGGTGTATATGAAAATATCGCTTGTTTAAGCGCACTCGGCTTTTGCTACAATGTAGGGGAGGGGTTCCCCCTCCCGAGAAAAATATTGTTTGTTTTTTATTTATGCCGATACATAGCATTAGCGATAATAATCCCACCGTCTTCTCGCTAACGCTCGAATCCACCTCCCTTGCAGAGCAAAGGAGGCTTTAAAAGAAGTCGAGGTTTTAAAGTATGGCGGACAGCCAACGGACGCCTGTCCCTACAAGAAAAAAAACAAGCGTTCGTGTTTTCCCATACACAAATAGCGTTAAGGGGCACGACGCGGATTGTCTCCACACAAATAAAATAGCGTTGCGGGGCTTGGGACACAGCCGCAAGTGTCCCGATGCCTTTTTGCTTCTTTTTCAGCACATGAAAAAGAAGATTTGTTTCTTTCGCAAAGAAATTAAAAATTCACCTCTGTTCGAGGGTGAGTCGAAAGAGGTGAATTTATAATGTATTCGCGGAAAAAATCCGTTACGAGGGTTTATGCGTTAAGCCTGTTCTCTGTCGGTGATGGTGTACGCGATGTTGGTGAACTTATAGTCGTTCTTGACGTTGTCCTGACGATGGCTGAGACCGAAGTAGCAGTTCTGATCGAGTTTGTACAGCGTGTCTACGTGAGATTTTGCCGTAGAACCGGCGTTTGCAGCAAGTCCGTCGGTGTTATAACGGTCGTAGATGTTGAGATTTTCAAAGCAGAGCGTCCAGTCTTCGAATTTAAGATCGTTCCATTCTCCGGTGTTAGCCAGTCTGTAATAGTTGTTGCCCTTGACCCACATCGAGATCTTGTAGCCGTCAATTCTTACTTTTATGGAGAGGTTGATTTTTGCGTCTTTATCGTATACGCCGACTCCGTTAGGAGCACGGTCTTTGGTCTGTCCGGCAAGGAAGCCGCCCTTCCACAAAGTCCAGGGCTGTTCGTTTGCGCCAAGACGAGAGAACCAGTCGTTTTGAGCCAGGAACCACACCTGATCGCCACAAGATGCAATCACAACTCTTCCCACATTTTTATTATCGCCGACGAAGAAGCCGATCCAGGGATACTTCACTGCGGAAATGTTGCCGGTGAGCGTGTACTGCATTTCGAGTATCTGCTTGTTCGGAACGAAGGTCTGCTTGGTGAATGCGGTATCGGTAGTTCCGGCATTGCCGGGAACGGTTTCCAGTTCGTCTGCGTTTTCTGCTTTTACGATACCCGAGCCGGAAATGTTTTTATAGAATTCTTTGTCTTTTTCATTGAGAACGATATTGACGTCGGTTGCCGCGCCGGTGATTTCTACCTGCGTGGTGGTTTTGAGTTCGCCGGTGGTAGCGGTTACGGTATAGGTTCCCTTAGCGATTTCGGGGATAGAATAGGTTCCGTCTTCGCCTGCGGTTACTTCGACGGTGGCAAGATCGTTCTTGAAGGTGATCTTCGCGTTCGCTCCGCTGTAAAGTGAGCCGAAGGTTTCCGCAACGGTAACTTTACCGCTTATTGCGACCATGTTTGCCTTTTCAGTGGTTATTACTTCAACGGTTGCGGGTCCGTCTACCATCCACATACCGGGCATGGTGAGCGTGTAGGTTCCGTTTTCGTTAGTTGCCTGTGCGAGGTAAGAATTGCCGCCGATCTTGATATCGGAGATTTCGTATCCTTCCTTTGCCTTTACGGTTACAACGCCGTTTTCCACGGTGTGAACGTCGAGTTTGTCGGTGTTCGCGAAAGTGATCTGATTGTCGAGAGAGTCAACGTCGGTGCAAACGTAGATGTCCTGCATTACGAACGAGGTGTTTACGTTCTGAGTTTCGTAGATACCGACGACCACGGGTCCTTCGAGTGCGAGTTCGTTGGTTGCAACGGTTTTTCCTTCTTCGTTCTGCGTTCCCTGGAATACTTTATCGCTGTAGAGGTGATACCACTTATCCGTTCCGAAGTAAGCGGTGTTGCGGAGGTAAAGATCTGCCTTACCGTTGTCGTAAGCCATTGCGACTTCCCACTTGCCGGTCTTCCATGCGTCAGTGCTTCCGCCGGGCGCCTTGGGAAGACGTTCGAGACCGGGATACTGGTTCCATCCGGCGATAGTATGAGATATTTCTTTTCCCACCTGACCGTGGAACATGACGGTGCCGACCTTTCCTTCTGCGTTACGAACGACGAATCCGATACGGATCCACGGGTCTTTTACTTCGTTGTACTTGATTGCCGCCTTGACGATGAATTTATCGTGTGCGATGTTCCTGAACATAAGGGGATAACGATATCCGCTGGTCGAAACCGAAGTATAGGTTTCGTTGCCGTTAGCGTCGTAGCCCTGTTCGTAAACGTTGCGCTTTGCTTGATCGATAGTGGTGATACCGCAACTTGTTGCGCCGTATTCTTTTCCGGCGAGAATTGCGCTGTCGCCCATGTTGAGCAACTGCAGTTCTGCCTTGATTGCCTTGGTGACGTCGGTTACGTTGAGTTTAATCTGCTTGTAACCGTTCTTCTGGACGATAACTTCGTAACTTTCCGCAGCAACGGTGTACACTTCGAATTTTCCGTTTTCGTCGGTGTAAACGACCGATCCTCCTGCGATGACTTTTGCGTCTTCGACGGTTTCGCCTTCGAATTCGACGGTACCGGTAAGTTTAGCGTAGGTGCCGGCTTCGGTGGTTACTTCGATTGCATAGGTTCCGGTGAATGCGGTGTTGACGTACACTTCGATGCCGTCGTCGGTGATAGTGTAGTTTGCTTTTTCGCCGTTTACGGTTACGGTTTTAACGATCTTTCCTGCTTCGAGGTCGATGGAAACGGTGTTTTCGCTATATCTGCCGAGCGCGACCGATTCGCCGCTAGTTCCGTCCACTTTGACGGTTGCGATGCTTTCGAGACCGCTGAGGTACGATTCAACGACATCCGCGTCGGTGCTGTACGCATAGCCGTACATCGTGCCGTAGCAAGAGGTAGACATCTGGAAGGTTGTTTTAACTTTCTGAATTCCTTCTTCGAACATTTTAACGGTAGATTCGGTTGAAGTAAGGCTTCTGCCGCTTACCGTAACAATACCGTTTTTGGTAATGACCGCGATGAGTTTGTGATCGACTTTCGCAATACCTGCGTTATCCGTTCTTTCTGCGGAAGCGAAGATAAACATCTCGCCGCCTTTCTTTACTACGATTTCGGTGAACTTGTCGTAGTGGTCTGCCGCTTTTCCGAGAGCGAATTTATCGAACAGTCCGCCGATATTTTCCTGTTTTCCGCCGTTAAAGCCGCTTCTCGTACGAATACCGGTCTGGTTGATGCACGGGAACACTTCATTATCGCCGTCGTTGAACGTGAAGCCGAAAGTAGGATCGGATTCGGTGTTTGCTTTGGTCGTATCGAGTTTGAAGGTTGCGGTTACGACGAAATCGTCGGTTCCGGGAACGAATTCGGTGAAATACGCATTGCATTCGCCGGTTGCCGGACCGTCTTCTTTGGGCGTGACTTTACCGTCTACCAGTTCCCAGTTAGTGCTGCTGAGTTTAATGGGATAAGCGTCTTTGAAAATGGTGTATTCGCCTTCAACGACGATTTTGCCGTCTTCGAGGTTTGAACTGTACGCCTGTATTTCGGCAAGTTCTGCAAGAACGGTATAGCCGCCCTGTCCGTCTTCCATAACCAGTTTTGCGGTGTAGAGTCCGGGAGTGAGAGTCACT
Source organism: uncultured Clostridia bacterium (assembly GCA_934229275.1). Taxonomy (GTDB): domain Bacteria; phylum Bacillota; class Clostridia; order Christensenellales; family Pumilibacteraceae; genus Neoclostridium. Next base: position 29,904 of record CAKQDN010000015.1, read on the forward strand.
GCGGTGTTGAGCGCGTTCTTGTGATAGGTCTGATTTCCCGTTTTGTCGGTAATTTCAAGAACGATATCTTCGGTCTTGATCGTGTACGCCCAGTCTTCCGAATATTCGGAGAGGTACGCGTTTACCTTGAGTTCGTACTGATTCAATTCAATGCCGGTAACTTTGATCTTGACGTTGGATTTGATTTTAACGGTGTAGATTCCGTCGGCAGCCTCGAGCGTCGTTTCTGCGCCTTCGGTGCCGTCTGCGTTCAGAGTTACTGCGGTAACGACGGGAGTGCCGTGCGTTTCTTCGGAGTCTGCATATACGGCGAATGCGAATTCGTTGTCGTATTTAATGCCGATTTTACCGTCGGTGTAGTTTTCTTCGTCACGCCAGTCGGTATTGCCTTCGGTATCTTTGGACAGATACCAGAAAGTGCCTTCGCCGAACACGCCGGAAACGTAGTAGGTTCTCTTCGTTTTGTTGTATACGGCGTATACGGTTACGGATTCGGTGATTTCTTCCTGCCAGTTGAACGGAGTGGTTCCGTTTTCGGTTGCCGACCAGTGCGAGAATACGAATTCGTCCTCTACGGTCTGATCCATGGGCGGTACCGCTTTGTCGGTAGGCTGTGCGACTGCGCCGTAACGGACTTCCATGGTGTCGAGAGTGGTTCCGTCTGCCATGAAAGTGACGGTTACTCTGTCGAGTTTGTAGTACAGTTTGAGAACGAGGCTGCCGTCGCCCTTGATTTCGCCGGTTTTTACCGTTCCGTCAGCCTTTTCGTCGAGAGTGTAATGCTCTTTCGTGATGGCTTCTGCCGTTGCGGTCGTTGCGGTGGTGCCTTTCTTGGTCTCGGTCTTTTCGAGTTCGTACGTTCCGTCGGTCTTTTCGACGTAGTGCTCGACCTTGTACTCGACGTCCGTTTTTGCGGTGTACTTAACCTTGTACTCGGCGTCGGCGGTGACACCCTTGTCGAGATCGGCTGCGTTTCCGTCCTTATCGACCCATTCTGCAGTGTAGCCGGCTTTTGCGGGCGGAGTAACCTGCTCCACCTTTTCGCCGCTCTTCACCTTCTTTTCGGCGATCAGCGAGCCGTCTTCGTTGAGGAAGCGAACTTTAAATTCGTTTTCCGTCACGTTGCCCGTGCCGTTGCCATTGGGCTTGTTGCAGCCGGTGAGAAGAGCGGTGCTCGTTCCGCCGAGTGCGACTACCAATGCAAGCAGCATCATTGTCAGTTTCTTTTTCATAAACCCTCCTATGAAAAAATTAAGATTTTTTGCGTGTTTTTACACGCGTTTTTCACTTAATAACCGCGCGAAATAATCAAAAAAGCGTTATTTCGTCTTTTTGCCTTCCCATCATTCCGAGCAGGTTATTTTTGTATACGCTCATTATAGCACAGAAGTTGCGCCTTGTCAAGAGGTTTTTTCGTTTTTTCGGAAAAGCCGTCGTCGGTTTTGCAGTTCGAGGTTTGGGGAAAATGTGCGAGCAAATAGGTCAATCGGGCAAGCGATTTTGCTTCCGCTTTATATTATATTTAAAAAGAATAGAAATTTGCGGAAACTTTCAAGGTATTTTTTGTCAGTTTTAAAGGCATCCCGATTTATCGTGACGGAGAGAGTTATTTTATGCCGATATATTGCACGAAGTAAATTCTGATCCCACCGTCTTCTCGCAAACGAACGAAGCCACCTCTCTTGCAAAGCAAAGGCGGCTTTAAATAAAGTCATGATTTTATAGTTTGCGGACAGTAGGTAGCGCCCTGTCCCTACAATAAAAAGCAGTAAATTTATTCCAAAAATCCTTGGCCTTATTTAAAGGCCCCTTTTCGCAAAGGGGGCTGGCTCGTAGAGCCTGGGGGATCGTTTTGTTCGCGTTTTGTATCAGCGCGTTTTTAAATTACCCTCTCCGTCGGCTTCGCCGCCACCTCTCCCGAAGTGAGAGGCTTTAAAAGGTTCACCCAAAAAACGCACTTCGACATTAACGCACACCCGGCTCAAAAGTTTTTTGCCTGCTTTTTCCCAAAAAAGTGCGGATGGATTGACTTTTTTTGCTCGCGGTGGTATAATTTAATCGAAAAATACGATTTACCGTGAGGTGCGATATGAAAATAGTATGCAACGGTTACGACCTGTCCGACGCCGTGGGTAAAGTCATCAAGGCGGTCGGCACGAAAACCGTCAGTCCGGTGCTCGAAGGCATTAAAATGGAATGTTCGGGCGGCTCGCTCAAACTGACCGCGACCGATATGGAACTCGCCATCGAAAAAACCATTGCCGCCGAGGTCAAAGTGGAGGGCGAAGCGGTCGTCCCCGGCAGACTTTTTGCCGAATTCGTCAAAAAACTCGACTCCGAACGCGTCGAACTCAGCGTTTTCGGCGACAACAAAATGAAAATCCGTTACCGCGACTGCGAAGGCGAACTCAACTGTCTGCCGGCAGGCGAATTCCCGATCGTCAAAAAACTCGAAAACGCGCAAAAAGTCACGTTCTTGGGCAAAAATCTGCGCGATCTCGTCGGAAAAGTGTCGTTCTGCGTGTCCGCGGACGAGTCGCGTCCCATCCTCAAAGGCGTGTGCTTCACGACCGATAACGGCGAAGTGACCGCGGTCGCAACCGACGGCTACCGCCTGGCTAAGTGCGTTAAAACCGCGGAAAGTTGCGACGGCGACGTTTCGGCGGTCATTCCCGCGCGCAGCCTGAACGAAATCAGCCGCCTTATCGAGGACGACGAACAGCCGATTTCCGTTCTGTTCCAGAAAAATTACGTGGCGGTCGACCTCGGTCACACCTGCGTCACCGCAAGAGTGCTCGACGGCAATTACATCGACTATCGCCGCATCATTCCTCAGCGCTTCGAAACACGCGCGACTGTCGCCGTGGAAGCGTTCGAATCCAGTTTGGAACGCGCCATTTTGCTGGCTCGCTCGGACAGAAACAACCTCGTCCGGCTCGACCTGCACGAGAACATCATGGACATTTCCTCGAACAGCGAACTCGGCAAAATCGACGAGCATCTCGACGTCAAACTCGAGGGCAAAGACCTGTCGATTGCGTTCAACGCGCGCTATTTTACCGAACTCGTCAAGTACATCGGCAGCGAGTGCATGACCCTGTCGTTCAACGACGCCGTGCAACCCTGCGTCGCTACCCCCTGCGGCAGCGGCGAGGACTTGCTATACCTCGTTCTGCCCGTCAGAATGATGTAATCGGGCGTTTTTGAGCCAATTTTATAAGAATATTGTTATAATGTAAAAGGCTGCGGATTTGCGTTCCGTAGCCTTTTCGTTTGTTCGGGAAGAGAAACCTCTCCGCGCCGCTTTGTTGTTTTAAAAAACGGACAGTAGGTAGCGTCCTGTCTCTACAAAAAGAAGCCAATGTATTTTTTTCAAACACTCGACCTTATTTAAAGGCCCCTTTTCGCAAAGGGGGCTGACGCCGTCAGGCGGCTGGGGGATCGAAAGCACGCGTTTTGTATCAGAGTATGTTAAAAACCAAACTTTCGGTTTACGGGAGGGGGAACCCCTCCCGAATAAAATATTGTTTGTTTTTTTACATACGCCGATACATCGCATTAAAGATAATAATCCCACCGTCTTCTCGCTGTTGCTCGAAGCCACCTCCCTTGCAGAGCAAAGGAGGCTTTAAATAGGTTAAAAGTGCGTCTACCCAACTCCCTTAAACTCAAAAGTTTTTTGCTTACTTTTTTTCAAAAAAGTGCGGTGCTTACTTTTTTGTTTAAGTAGAAGAATCGATTTTGATCTCAACTCACCCTATCCCAAAAGTTTTTTGCCTACTTTTTTTTCAAAAAAGTAGGTCAGACGGACTCGAGAATCATTTTATCGGCGACGAGCGCAATGAACTCGCCGTTGGTCGGCTTTTCGTTGTGACCGTACACTTTAACGCCGAACAGCGTGTTGATGTTCTCGATTTTGCCGCGATTCCAGGCTACCTCGATAGCATGGCGAATGGCGCGTTCCACCTTGGACGGGCTGGTGTCGAACCGCTTGGCTACCTCGGGATAGAGCCGCTTGGTAATCGAATTGATTATGTCGGGGTTATCCACCGCCATTTTAATGGCTTCGCGCAGGAACTGATAGCCCTTGATGTGTGCCGGAATACCGACCGTTATAAAAATATTGGATATTTTCTCATCCATTTCGGTCTTTTTGGGGCGAGCGGCTACGCTTTCGCCGTTGCGCAGTTCGGTTATGCGCTGGCGCAGTTCCGAGAACGAGCAGGGCTTGCGCATATAGTAATCCGCACCGAGCGACACGGCTTTTTCGACGAATTCGTCGCGGCTGAGCGCGCTGAGTACCACGATTTTGGCTTTGCCTTTGTCGATAGCCTGCAAAAATCCGAAGCCGTCGGTTTCGGGCATAACGAGATCGAGCACCACGACGTCCGGGCGCAGCGTTTCGAACGCGCGGATTGCCTGTTTTCCGTCGGCAGCCACCGCAACGACAGAAAACGACGGGTCTAAAAGAAGTTCGGCTTTGAGCGTTTCGGTGAACTGAACGTTGTCGTCGGCGATAAGAATATTGGTTTTCATAAAATGTCCTCCGTTATTACAAAATAATTTTTGGTAATTGCTGTTTTTTACACTTATATTGTAACATTTTGCCGTCGGATAAGGCAACGAACGGCAGGGTCTTTCGCTTGCGTAATATGTCCGATATTGTAGCATTATCGTAAATGAGGTCGAATAAAGCCGAATGTCCAAAATGCGCGCGATTTATCCGAATTTTTGCCAACGTTTGCCGAGTTTTTGCCGACCTCGCCCGACCGAAAAAGTCTCACACGTTTGCACAAAATCACAAAGTTTGCGACAAAAAACACTTATCGAGCCCCTCGGTATTGACAACCGTCGATTTCGGTAGTATAATAAAGATACAAAATAAATATTATTGCGGAGGGAGATGTTTATGAAGAGCAAGAAACTAAACGTTTTATTAAGCGTTACGTTGGCTTTCGTCATGCTGATGACGTGCGTGGCATGCGCTCCGAGCGACAACACTACGGAATGTCGGCACGAGGTCGATTACATTTACAACAACGACGCGACCACCGAAGCCGACGGCACGGAGTCCGGAGTGTGCAAACTGTGCGGCAAAACGCTTACGAGAACCGCCAAAGGCACTAAAATCGACACCGGCGATCGGATCAAAATAAAATTGCAGGCCTACGGCGACGAAAATCAAAAAGAAATGTTTATTAGCGTTGTCCGCGCGTTCAACAATTCTTTGTACGCCGCCGCAAACGGACTGTACCTTACACTTGCGCAGTTTTTAACCGAGTCGGTCTACTTTAACGGTATCGAGATGGGTCAGACGATCATGCCCGACAACACCGTGAATATTATTGCCGTTCCGGACACAAAACTCAAAAAGTGGGCAAACGACGGCTATATCGAGTCGCTCGGCAGCGCGTGGGACGATAAAATCGGCGACATGTACCCGGGAGTAGTCGATCGTTTCCGTCACAACAAAAACGGCAACACTTCCGACAAAGACGATCCGCTCCTGGGCGTTCCGTTTGACGCCGCTTCGACCGCTATTTACTATAACCGTCAGGCAATGGAAAACGCCGGCGTTATCGTAATCTCGGTGGACGACGACACGGTAAACGAAGCCAACTACGAAAGATATTCCGCTCAGTACGTTGGACTTACTTCCGATTCGCTCGGAAAAAATCTGATAACTCTTTGGAACGAGAACAAAATCGCCGATAAATTCGGTCAGTACCACGACTCCTGCGGCAATCGCGGCGACGGAAAGGGCGCCGGATTCGACGCGGACGTTCTTCAAAAGCAGAGCATAGTCGTCCCGGCAAAGGGCTATTTCCGGCAGGACAGCCGGAACAACCTCTCGACCGAAAAATCGTGGGTAAATCCGAACGCAAACGGCGTTACCGCGGTCGTAAAAGTGTTCAACGCGTCGGTCGCTATGAACATAGACGAACTCGAGGACCTCGCGCGCCTGCTCTCGACCTCGAATAATACGGTTACGCACGATCGTAAAACCGAAAACGGCAGAACCGTTGCAACGACCTACGGCTGCTATACCGAATACTATGAAGACTTCGCGCGTGCGGTCGGCGGAGACTTCCTTCTCGACCTTACCGGCGAAGGAGTGTGGGCGCTCGGCACGGACGACGCTTCCGCGAACTACCTCGTCACCGTAAACGCGCTCGATAAAACGGACGATAGCGGCGAAAAATACTACGAAGGAGTGAACACCGGAACGCATTACAAAGCCGGCGAAACGCTTAAATATCTCGATAAACTGGACGTTAAAAAATTCGCTCCTCTTATCGGAAAGGACGGCAAGTATCAGAAAGACGAGAGCGGCAACATAGTTTTCAACGACGGCGACATGCTCGTTCCGGAGGCAAACGGCGGCGTCCGCATCTATAACCGCGAAACCGGCACGCTCGGCGAGGTTTTAGGCGAAAACGCTTCGACCTGCATCCGCGCCGAGATAAAGGACAACGCAACCGACGATATTTCCGTTAATCCGACCGCAAAATTCGTCGTTCTGCCCTCGACGATGGTCGCGCTCGACAGATATTACGGTCTTATTAAAGATTCGGGAATTATGCCCGTAACGAGCGGAACCGCAACTCCGTTCGACACGATAGCGCAGTTCGGTGAAGGCAAAATCGCCATGGTCGCGGAAAAATCCGATCTGATCGGAAGAGTGCGCGAGTTGACCGCGGAAAACGACGTCGAATGGGGCGTCGCACCGCTTCCCGTGTACAAAAAGTATAAAAATCCGCAGTCCGACGACGTAACCGTAAGCGCGGAAGGCGTTAAAACCGGCGTTTCGACCGCTATTGCGCTTTGCATAACTCCCACAACCAAGTACTCGCACAGAGAAGAAGCGCTTAAAGTCATCGAGTGGCTGACGAGCGCATCTATCCGCGTGGGCGAAACCACCGAGTATGCCGGTCAGTACTATAAAGCGGCAGCCGGATATATTCCCGTTTGTCGCACGGCGGCGCAGCATTCCGCGTTTATTAAGGAGACCGAGAAAAATCTCAATATCGGACTTTTCTTCGACGCGCTCGAATACGAACGCCCTGCTTTGGGATGGTATATGCCCCACAACGTGTGGCTGACGTACTGCAATATCGAACACGGTTCGGACAACATCGGCGCGGCAAAAAGCCTTTCGGGCAACTCTTATTTCTTCGGCGATAACGAATTTCGCTCGAAGTACGAAGCCGCTTTGTCGTGGCAGTAAACCGGGCTCGGTTTAGTCTAATTGCTCAAAAGTCGAACCGATCAAGCATAAATAAAGGCATAATAAAAGGCGCAGGGATTTTTTCTCCCGGCGTCTTTTTTCGCACAGTAAAACGATGAAATCTATTGACTTTTCAGCCTCATCCGCGCTATTTTAAGCGGCTTTGACGGAATTCGGACGGCGAAATCCCGGTTTGCTTTTTGAAAAAAGCAGAAAAATAGTTGGCGTCGCAAAACCCGAGCCGTTCGGCTACGTCTGCAACCGAATACGATCGGGTTTCGAGCATCGAACAAGCCGCGTCGGTTTTCAGTCGGTTCAGGTATTCGAGCACCGTTTCTCCGGTCTCTTTTTTGAATTCTCTTCCGACGTACGAGCGCGAAAAGCCGACGTGACGGCATAGTTTATCGACGGTCAGATTCTCGGAAAGGCGTTCTTTCGCATACCTTTTGATTTCGCGGCATACGGAAAGCGAACCGCTCGCGAAATAGTCCGATTCGGCGGCGATTTTCTCCACGAGAGCGACTACCGGGAAAAGCACCGCGCACGCCCTCTCTTCTCCGGGCAGTTCGGTTTTCAGCGCGTCGTATTCGGGGACATTGCGGGCGTTTTCGCGGTAGCCCGTAAGACAGACGAGTGCGTACGTTTCGCCCGCGTCGCCTGCCCTGCAAACGTATTCCGCAACTCCGAACGGACACGCGGACAAAACGCACTCGTTCGCGCCGAGCGAGCGGCACAATTCCTTTTGCCTTGCAACGCAACGACCCTTACTTTTACTCTTTACGGAAGCGCAATAAGCGTTGTCGTGAGTGAAAAACCGCTGCGGTATTTCGTCGGACGGATAAAACGCTCCGCCGAGGTTACAAAGCGATATTTTGTAGCCCGATTCTTCCGCAAAAAGAAGGTATTCTTTCAGCTGCTCGGTCGGGTTTGTGTTAAAATTCAAAGATTTCATACCGATTTACCCATTGCAAAGTATGTTTTTCAACAGTATACTATACTCAAACGAAAAAAACAAGAGGTATAAAACGGATTATGAAAAAAAGCAACCGAAAAACGCTTGCGTGCGATCTGTGCGTCGTGGGCGGCGGCATGAGCGGCGTCGCTGCAGCGGTGTCTGCGGCGAGAGAAGGACTGAAAGTCGTGCTTATTCACGACCGAACGGTGCTCGGCGGCAACGCTTCGAGCGAAGTGCGCATGTGGATTCGCGGAGCAAGCACACGTTTTCCCGAGTACAAAGAGGGCGGTTTAATAGAAGAACTTGCGCTCGACGACATGCATTACAATCCCAAAATGAACTGGTCGCTGTGGGATCTCGTGCTGCTGAATAAGGTACGTTCGGAGAAAAACGTAACGCTTTTGCTGTCGGCGACATGCTGCGGCGCGGAAGAAGAGGGCGGCGTTATAAAAAGCGTTACCGCCTGGAAAACCGACGAGTACGTTTTTTACGACGTTATTGCGAAGTTTTACGCCGATTGCTCGGGCGACAGCGTTCTTGCCGAATTTACGAGCGCGGAATTCGTTTCGGGCAGAGAAAGCAACAGCGAGTACGGCGAGCCGATGGCACGCGAGCATGCCGACGGCAACACCATGGGCAACAGCATTTTACTGCAATACCGACCGGCTTTTGAAGACGAAAGCGAGGATTGCGCTTTTGTTCCGCTCGCCGACCCGAAATTTACCGAAGCGCTTGAACGCCGACTGCCTTCCGCGTCGATTTTCGTCCCGCTGGAAAACTTCTGGTGGCTGGAACTGGGCGGAAATAAAGACGCTCTTCGGGATAGCGGCGAATTGTCGCGCGAACTGACTTCGCTTGCGGCGTCAGCGCACGAATACGTCCGTAAATCTGCAAACGAAAAAGGCTATATGCTCGACCGGATAGGCTCGCTCGCGGCGAAACGGGAAACGCGGCGCTACGTCGGCGACTACGTTTTAACGGCGAACGATATTCTCTCGTCGAAGTCTTTCGCGGACGAAATAGCCTACGGCGGCTGGCCGATGGACGACCACTATCCCGAAGGTCTGTACTCGGATAAGCCCAACGTAAATTACTATTTCGAAAAGCCTTACTCTATTCCGTACGGCTGCATTTACTCCAAAAACGTCGAAAACCTGTTTTTTGCAGGCAGAAATATAAGCGTAACTCATCTTGCGCTGTCATCCACGCGAGTTATGGCGACCTGCGCGATGCTGGGTCAGGCGGCGGGATTCGCGGCGACGGTTTCAGTGAGGCGTGGCGTTTCCGTTCGCGGCGCGGGCGCGTATATCGGCGAAATTCAGAGGCTGTTGCGCCTTCACGACTGCTATTTGTTACACACCGAACGCAAAAAAGTCATCGATTTCCCCGACGCCGAACGCAATCTCGACGGACGAGACAACGCAACCGTTTTATCCCCGGGCGAGAGCCTGTCTTTTATTTTTCCGAAGCGGTTTTACAGGTTCGTGCGCGTAGTCCTCGACAGCGATTTACTTAGAAGCGAACTGAAAGACGGTCCGGAAAAGAACGAAATCAGGAATTTCCCGTCGCTTTGCTATAACGCGCTCGGCTCGGTCACCGTCGAAACGCCGTCGCGAATTCTCAAAGACTTTTCGCTGATTTTAGACGACGACCGAAATTCCGCGATAAAAGTCGAGAATAACTATCAAAGATTTATTCTCGTTCCCGTAAACCGCGAGATAGAAAAACTCACTTTCCGCGCCGAAAAAACGCACGGCGGCGAAAACGCGCGTATTTTCTCGATAGACGTAGTGGAATAAGAGTAATTAAACCGATATAATCAAAAACCCGATCACAAAAGCGCAACTAGCGATCGGGTTTTTGAGGTAAAAAATGAAAAAAATTAAAACTAACAGTCAAAGTAATCGATTTGCATGGCTTTACGGACGGAAGCAAGCGTTCCTGCCGCCGTTTTTTCGGCTTTAATGCAACCGGCTTTAAGAATTCCCTTGACTTCGGGGATGCGGTTCGCCCAGTCGAGCCTGCGCTCGTAGATGGGTTTAAGTTCGCTCTGAAGCACTTTCGAGAGGAATTTCTTTATCTTTACGTCGCCCAGACCGCCTTTGCGGTAGTGCGCTTTCAGTTCGTCGAGATTATTGTACTCGGGCAAAAATTCGGCAAAGTGTTCGTCTTTTGCAAACGCGTCGAGGTAGGTGAACACGGTGTTGCCTTCCACTTTTCCGGGATCTTCCACGCGGATATGGTCGGGGTCGGTGAACATGCTCATAACCTTTTTGTGAATTTCTTCCGGGCTGTCGGAGAGATAGATGCAGTTGCCGAGCGACTTGCTCATTTTAGCCTTGCCGTCGATGCCGGGGAGACGTCTGCAATCGGTGTTTTCGGGCAGAACCATTTCGGGTTCGACCAGCGTTTCGCCGTACACCGAGTTGAATTTATGCACGATTTCGCGGCACTGTTCGAGCATCGGAGCCTGATCTTCGCCGACCGGCACGGTGGTCGCGTTAAAAGCCGTGATGTCCGCCGCCTGACTTATCGGATAGCACAAAAATCCGACGGGGATGCTGTTTTCGAAGTCGCGCATTTTGATTTCCGACTTGACCGTCGGGTTGCGCTGAAGTCGCGACAGCGTTACGAGGTTCATGTAGTAGAACGACAGTTCCGTAAGCTCGGGAACGGTGGACTGAATGAAAATAGTGGACTTGTTCGGGTCGATGCCGCATGCAAGGTAGTCGAGTGCGACTTCTATAACGTTCGAGCGCACTTTTTCGGGATGCTCGGCGTTGTCGGTGAGAGCCTGCGCGTCGGCAATCATAATATAGATATCGTCGTATTCGCCGCTGTTTTGCAGTTTAACGCGTTCGCGGAGCGAGCCGACGTAGTGACCGATATGCAGTCTGCCGGTCGGACGGTCGCCCGTTAGTATTACTTTTTTCATGTTTTTCCTCCGTTTTCCGTTGAACTATCGGAATGTGTTGGTTGAAGTTTTGATAAAAATTCGGGATAATTTTATAGGTATTTGACTTATATTACAGCAGTCCCGAGTGAATTATGCAGTTTGCGGTTGCGACGTTGGTCGCGATGGGGATGTCGTACACGACCGCTATGCGAAGGAGCGCCTTAACGTCGGGGTCGTGCGGCTGCGCTTCGAGCGGATCCCATAAAAACACGATGGCGTCTATAGAGCCTTCCGCGACGCACGCGCCTATTTCGAGGTCGCCGCCCATAGGTCCGGAGAGGAATTTTTTGACGGTAAGACCGGTTTTTTCTGCGACGAGACCGGCGGTCGTACCCGTTCCGCACAGGGAGAAAGAGGCGAGTTTGTCTTTATTTTCGGTTGCCCACGCGATCATGTCGGCTTTTTTGTGGTCGTGAGCGACCAGCGCTATTACTTTTTTATCCATTGTGTTCTCCGTGAAAGTTTTTGCTATTACAGTGTAGCACATTTTTCGGAATTTTTCAAGCGTTGACGGCTCTAATATTCCAGGTCGCGGTCGTGATCGTCGATAAATTGCCAGAAAGCGTCGAATTCCGCGTGCGAAACGCTTCCGCCGTGCGACAGAATGAGGTAGTCGCCGTGCTGCCAGCGGTATTTTATATCGGTCGGAGTAAAGCCGTTCTTCTCGTAAAACTCGAGCCGTTTAACGCGCTGATCGCGATTTTTCGCCTTTTCTTCTTCGGGGTCCTCGACGTCCACGATGACTTTGTAGTCCTCTTTAATTCGGCAGATCGTGTTTATGATGCGCGAGCCGTAACCCTCGTCGCGCTTGTCGGGCGACACGGCGAAGTATATGACGTGCGACACGTTAAGGCAGGTGAGTATGCTCGCAAAGCCGACGAACCGTTCGCCGTCGAAGAATGCGAGCAGATCGCCGACGTTCTGCTTGTCGTCCACGAGGTAGTTAAGACCTCTGCCGCGCTCGTTGGGCGGAAAAGCCGTTTCGTATAGTTTTTCGATGACGGGAAGCGTTTGGTCGTTTTCGCTTGTGATTTTTTTGTAGTTTAACATAATTTCCTTTTTTCAAAGAGTGTTGTGGAACTTTATTATAGCACTTTTGCAGAATTCATACAAGCGTTTCTTACTTTTTTGGTTACTTTTTTGGAAAAAAGTAACCAAAAAACTTTTGAGTTAAGAGTGGAGCGTTGTATTTAAGGTTAGTTCTTCTGCTTATGCCGCTACATATAGATAAATGAAGTTGTTTTGAAAAAAGTAACCAAAAAACTTTTGAGTTAAAAGTGGAGCGTTGTATTTAAGGTTAGTTCTTCTGCTTATGCCGATACATATGGATAAACGAAGTTGTTTTGAAAAAAGTAACCAAAAAACTTTTGAGTCAAGAGCGGAGAGTTGTATTTAAGGTTGGTTCTTCTGCTTATGCCGCTACATATGGATAAACGAAGTTGGTTTGAAAAAAGTAACCAAAAAACTTTTGGGATAGGAAATATAATAAATCAAGGTTGGTTTTTCTGCTTAAACATCGCAGGTTGACTATCCTTGTTTTTTCGGGAGGGTGGAGTCCGGGTCGCAATTATAAATTGCTTCCCGCTTTGGCTACGAATAGTCCACCGGACTAT
>CAKQDN010000016.1 GCA_934229275.1 uncultured Clostridia bacterium
CGATTACTCTTCCGACGGCGTTTGCTCCGACCAGAATTTTGCGTGCGATTTCGCAGTATTTATAAAGTTCTTCGATCGGGACGACGCTCTCGTGCGCGGCTATCTGAAACACGCTGTCGGCGGACGTATAGACGATGAGCGAGCCTTCCTTAATCGACTGCTCGCCGTAGTCTTTGATGACTTCGGTGCCGGAATACGGCTTGTTGCACAGCGTTTTTCTGCCCGTGAGCCGTTCGAATTCGGATATAACGCTTGGCGGAAAGCCGTTCGGGAAGGTGGGCATCGGCTTGTCCGAGATAAGCCCGGCGATCTCCCAGTGCCCTATGGTCGTGTCTTTGCCGGCGGAACGCTCGACGAGCGCGGCGAAACTTGCCTCGGGACGCGCGACTCCTCCGCCCACTCCGTCGATATTGAACAGTCCGAGGTTTTTCATGTTCGGGCAATCGAATTTTTCGCTTTTACGCACCGATCCGAGCGTATTGCTGCCCTCGTCGCCGAAAGCGGCTGCATCGGGCGCGCCGCCTATGCCGAAACTGTCCGCAATTATAAGAAAAACTCTCTTGATCATGCAATCTCCAACGCGACTTTAATCATATCGGTGAAAGACTTTTCGCGCTCTTCGCCGCTTAAATTTTCGTCGGCATACACGAACGAATCGCTCACCGACAGCACAGCGAGCGCTTTTTTGCCGGCTCTCGCGGCGTTCATATAAAGTGCTGCGGCTTCCATTTCCACGCCCAGCACGCCCATTTTGGTCCACCGCATACCGCTGTTCGCGTCGTCGTAGAACATATCCGACGACAAAACGTTGCCGGTCTTATAGCGGATCCCGTTTTTCTCGCACTCGCGCACCGCTTTTTCGAGCAGTCCGAAGTCCGCAATCGGGCAGAACGTTCCGGGAAGAGCGAACTGCGCGGCGTAGTTACCGTTGGTGCAGGCTCCCATTGCGAGAATGATGTCACGGACGTGCAGATCCTTATCGAAGCAGCCGCACGAGCCGACCCGGATTATGTTTTCGACGTCGTAGAAGTTAAATAGTTCGTACGAATAGATGCCGATGGACGGCTGTCCCATGCCGGATGCCATTACCGACACTCTTTTATCTTTATAATAGCCCGTGTAGCCCTGAACGCCCCGAAGGTTGTTGACGAGTTCGGCGCCCGAAAGAAAATTTTCGGCGATGAATTTTGCGCGCAGCGGATCGCCCGGCATAAGCACGGTTTTGGCGAAGTCGCCCTTTTTTGCCGCGATATGCGGCGTCGGAATGGTCATTTTTGTTCCTCCTTTTGCGATACGTATTTAAAAAATCGTTACACTTTTTTATTTTCGGCGTCTTTTACGATCTTGACTATGCGGCTCGTTCCCAGTCGGTCGGCTCCGCACTCGATAAAGTTTTCGGCGTCTTCGAGCGATTTTATTCCGCCTGCCGCCTTGACTTTTACATCCTTTCCGACGTTCTGACGAAGCAGCGCGACGTCCTCGAGCGTGGCTCCGTAAAGCGAAAATCCGGTGCTGGTTTTGATATAGTCTGCGCCGGCTTTCGTGACTATTTCGCAGGCGGCTAACTTTTCGTCGTGACTAAGCAAACACGTTTCGATTATGACTTTTAAGATTTTGTCGCCGCAAGCCGACTTAACCTCGCGAATCTCGTTTTCGACGTAATCGAATTTACCCTCTTTAAGCGCGCCGATATTTATAACCATATCTATTTCGTCGGCTCCGTTCGCGACCGCGTCGGCGGTTTCGAAAACCTTGGTTTTGGTAGTCGAATAGCCGTTCGGAAAACCGATAACCGTGCATACGGCAAGCGAATCGCCGGCGTACGCCTTGGCTTTTTTAACGAAGCAGGGCGGAATACAAGCCGAAGCCGTGTGGTATTTTATTCCGTCGTCGAGTACTTGTTTTATATCGCTCCAGGTTGCGGAAACCGTCAAAAGTGTGTGGTCGCAACGGGAAAGTATTTCTTCTTGATTCATAGTTATTACCTCCGCGCTTATATTCTACCACAAGGATTGAGAATTTTCAATGATATGCGGACGATTTTTGTGAAAAAACGGCACTTGCGCTCTTTTCGGCGCCGAGTGCAAAGCAATTTGCTCATAACAAAGCCGCGATAAAAAGAAAAACCCGCCGACAGAATTTATTCGGCGAGTTATTCGTTACTTATTCGTTGCAGAGAAAGGGCAGCGATATTATCTTTTGATTTCGTTATCGGCTCCGCAAGCGAGCGCGATCGTTTTCATGAGTTTTCTCTCGTAGTCGAGCGGCATCACATAACCCTCTTCACCTCTGACCTGCGCGGCGAACTGCAATAGCATGGGCGCGTAGCGGTTGAACGGCTCCGATTTATAATCCGTGCCGCTGTTCATTCCCCATTGATTGGGGTTGTCTTTGAGCAGCGTTATATGCGCTTCGGCAACGAGGTCGGGCTCGGTATCGACCGAAACGATATGCCGTTCGGTGGGATGAATCTGCACGGTACCTTTGGTTCCGGTAACGGTGATGCTGCGGCGAGC
Source organism: uncultured Clostridia bacterium (assembly GCA_934229275.1). GTDB lineage: Bacteria > Bacillota > Clostridia > Christensenellales > Pumilibacteraceae > Neoclostridium. Next base: position 2,517 of record CAKQDN010000016.1, read on the forward strand.
AAAGCCGTTCACTTCGCTTGCGCATGTGCGGATATAAGCGGATCCGTTATTATATTTAAGGATAGCGCAGCCGAAGTCCTCGCTGTCGATTCCGTCGTTTCCGGTTGCGGTCGAGAGCGGAATGACCTCGTTCGGGAAGCCCATGAACAGGCATGCGGCGTCTATTATATGACAGCCGAGGTAGAACATCATGCCGCCCTTGAAAGTTTTGAGCCAACGGCGTTTGTTCTGATCGTGGAACACGCTCATGTGCGCCTCGACGGAATAGATATCGCCGAGTTCGCCCGAATTTTTAAGTCCGAGTGCCTTTTGCACCATGGGATTGAAGCGGTAGACGTATCCCAGTCCGAACGGAAGTTTTTTCTCTTCGACGATATCCAGCAGTTTATTATACTCTTCGACGTTGCTGCTGCCGGGCTTGTCGAGAAAAATCGGTATGCCTTTTTCGGCGAATTTCTGACCGTAATACACCTCGCTGTCCTTGCCGGATTCGATGACTACGGCGTCGAGATCGGGAAGCGCAAGCACTTCTTCGAGCGTGAATCTCTTCGCGCCGGCGTACGTTTCTTCGTTTTTTCCCGTAATAAGGTCGCACACGCCCAGCACGTCGAACGCTTCGGGGTGATGCTTCATTGCTCTGAAATTTGCGGCGGAATGGTCGTGACCGTTGCCCGCCATTACTACTTTTATAGGCTTCATAATAAAATCCTCGTATTAAATTTTGTCCCAATCGAACTGAACGAGCGGAAAACTCTTTTCTTTAAGCAGTCTATCGTACACCGCGGGCGCGTCCTCGGGCGAGTGCACTTCGCCGACCATATCGGACAGCGATATTCTTCCGAACGAAATAAGTTTGCAAACGGCAATCATATCGTCGCGCGTGGTCCAATAGCCGGGGTAACTGTCGCTACCGGGGCGAGCGTTGGTGTGCGCTCCGATAAGCGTGATTCCCGGACCGTGCACTTTGTGGTAATAGTCCACCGTAAAGTCGGACGAGCGCGTGCAGCCGAGCAGCGCCACTCTTCCGAGCCGAGCCATGCAATCGAGGCACTGATTGAGCGCGGCTCCCACTCCGGTCACTTCTATAGCGACGTTTACGCCGCCGCCCGTGACCGACTTGACTTTCTCGGCGAAATGCTCGTCGTTCGGATCGAAAGCATAATCCGCGCCGATTTTAAGCGCCTGCTCGCGTTTTTCGGCAATCGGATCTACGGCGATAATCGGAACGGCTCCCATCGCGTGCAGCAGTTTGACCGCTATCATGCCAAGCACGCCCTGACCCATAACCATCGCGCTTTCGCCTGCTTCAAGGCGGCATTTGCGGATCGCAGCCATGGGGAAAGTTGCGATATGCAGCAGCGCGCCGTCCGAAAAACTCACGTTATTCGGCAGTTTTACCACGTTTTTCTCGGGCAGAACGTTATATTTCGCGTGGACGCTCCAATAATTCGCGACCTTGTCGCCGGGAACGAGCGAGCGCACGTTTTTGCCGACTTTTTCCACTATTCCCGACGAACTGTACCCGGTGATTCTCGGGAACTTCGCTATTCCGCTCGTATCGAACCAGGTAACGTAAGGGTTACCGGCTAAATTCGCGCGCTCCGTGCCGCTGCTTATCGTGGAGCAGGCGAGGCGCACAAGCACGTCGTTGTCGCCGACAGCCGGAACTTCTTCGGTTAAAACCTCGGTAACGTTCGGCTTTGTGAACACTATTTTCTTGTTTAACATTTTATTTCTCCCCGAAACGCAATTCGTATTTGCCGTTCCGTTTTTCATTATCGCACGACGCATGCGACAAGCGCAATATTTGCAGCACAAAAAGCGGAACTCATCGCTTATTTCGCGCAATAGGTTCTTTTCACGCATCTAAACGTGCGCTATTTTGTCATGTGACTATATTTTAGCACAATTATTTCCGAAAAAAAAGACACTATTCTGTCGCACTGCGTAATCTTTATGCTTTTGAAGCGCTCCGAGCGGTAACAATCGGCTATCTGCGGCTTCAACGTCGATTTTCCTGTAAAATAAATCGGAAAAAAGTCGTTTGAGCATTGACAAAGTGACAAATTTGTGATATAATAAATGCTAATATTTTTCAAGGAGAGCGAGTTATGAAACGTTTTGCCCTGTTTATTACCGCCGTTATGCTGGCGGCTGCACTTTTTATCCCTCTTTCCGCTTGCTCGGACGAAGGCACGATAAATCACGAGTACCTTATTTTCGAAACCACCGACGGCGGCGTGAAAGTCACCGGCTTTAACGAGCAGACTCTGCCCGAGGACGTCGTTATTCCCGAAAAAATCGGCGGAAAAGCGGTCGCGGAAATCGCGCGGCTGGCTTTTTACGACTGCAAAACCATTAAGTCCGTACATATCCCCGACAGTGTTAAAACTATCGGCAAAAACGCCTTCTACGGCTGCAATAAATTAGAGAGCGTGACGCTCCCCGCAGGACTTACCAGAATCAGCGAATACTGCTTTTACGCCTGCTCGTCGCTTAAAAACGTTACTTTTCCCGACAGCGTGGAAGAAATCGCCGAATACGCTTTCTTCGGTTGCCAAAAAATAGGCGCGACAAAAATGCCTGCTTCGCTGAAAACTATCAAAGACTACGCGTTTTACGCCTGCTTGCGCCTTCAGACTGCCATCCCCGACGGCGTAACGGTCGATAATTATGCGTTCGGAAACACGAGTACTTCCGTTCCGACTTCCGTAAACAGTTTCACGATTACCGACAAAATCTTACCCGGCGACTACACGTTCGGCGAAAGTACGATTTACACATCGTTTACTTCTATGCCCGATTCCTGGAAAGATAAAATACAGTGGTACAATATGAATACGGTCGTCTACGTTTACTACGGCTGTAAAATGGGGTATGACGGAAATATTCCGTACGTACAATCGGTTGCGCTCGAAAAAATTGCCGATTACTTGTATTCGGTGCCGACGGCGATTATTCCGCCTTTCAAACAACGGCTTTTCCCCGTTAAACCGCCATATCGCCACAATTTCAGATTCTGGGGCTGGAGTACCGACAAAAACACGACAAAAGCCGATTTTTCGGAACTTTTTATCGAACAAACCTTAAACGAAGACCGATTAGAATCGAATTATTATTACAAAAAAGCAAACACCGAAGAAAAAGTGTTCCTTCCCCTCGGCACCACTCTATACGCCGTGTGGCAAGAGTTGGACGAAAACGGCAGCGTATTGCTCCCGGTGTAAAAGAAATTCGGGGAGATTGTTGTCGCTCGTATTTTGTTTTGGCATAAAAGAACCCTCTCCGTCACGATAAATCGTACCACTCTCACCCTTCGGGCGAGGCTTTAAGAAATTTAAATATCTTTTAATATAAGGAGACATCTATCATGAACAAAAAAATATTATCCGCGCTGCTAACGGCATTACTGCTTTTTTCCGTTTTGCTATCTTTCTCCGCGTGCAAAAAAGAACCGGCGAAGCAAAGTGACGTCGAAAGATATTCATACCTTACTTTCGAGACGGACGAAGAAAGCGAATGCGCCACAGTAGTCGGGTATAACAGGAAAACCATTCCCGACGAACTTGCAATACCGAGTGAAATCGACGGTTATCATGTCACCGCAATAGGAGAATACGCATTTTCGGACTGCAAAACCGTGGTCTCCGTCACCATTCCCGACAGTGTGGAAACTATCGGAAAGGGAGCGTTCGGGGGATGCTCCTCTCTCGAAAACGTCACGCTTTCAAAAAACATTGAAAAGATACCGTCTTTTGCATTTTTCAACTGCGCGTTCCTGAAAAAAATTAACGTCCCCGAAAAGGTCACGCTTATCGAAAACGGTGCGTTCTCGCAATGCAAACAACTGATTAGAGTCACCTTTCCGAAAGGTCTGAAAAAAATAGCACAAGCGGCTTTTGCGGACTGCCTCGACCTTTCCGCCGACGTCCCCTCGGATACGGAAATCGAAACCAGTGCGTTCGGATGCGATTGTCTGGACGACGCACACGTCGGTCGCGGAAGTTTAATCATCGACGACTCGCTGAAAGTTTACAAAAATTCTTTCGGCGCGCATTCAACCGTTTTTACTTCGTTTGAATCGGCTCCCTCCTCCTGGTACTTTTACGATTATTCGCAAATCACCCCGAGATTAAAAGAAACGTGGAAACACGACGGTTCTTTCGTTTATTACGGTTGCACGTTCGCTACCGCAGTCACCGGCGAAAAGTACGTTTATTCGGTGCCTGTCGTACAATTTTCGATAACGTCGCCGATAAAAAAAGAATACTGTTCGATTCCGAACTCAAAAGTCAATCTCGTCAAACCCGCCTCTCCATACCGTGACGGCTATACGTTCCTCGGTTGGAGCAAAACGGAAGGGAAAAACGCTCCTGACTACACGTTTTTGTCGAGAAAGACCGTGTTCGACGTTCAGAACGGGAGAGTGGTAGTGATCGGCACGGCACCGGGCTCCGATGAGGAAGAGGTTATTCCGTTCGGCACGACTTTGTACACCGTCTGGGAAAAATCGAGCGATTAACGCCTTTAAAACACGCAAAAAAGCCGAGAGACCGCACAAGTCCTCGGCTTTTTTCATGCAATTATATTACATTTTTTCGGGAGCGTTGAGAAGGATAAGATTAAGTCCCGTTTTAAGCGTTGCTTCCACCTCTTTTACGAGCGTAAGTCTGGTGTAGGCAACGTCGTCCGCTTCGCCCAGAATACGGTTGCCGACGTAGAATTTATTGAACGCCTGCGCAAGGTCGATTAAATAGCGGCTGACCATGCTGGGTTCGTACTTGTCGAGAGCGTTCAGAACCGTGGGATAGAACGCGTCGAGCAATTTGACGACCGCAAAAGCGTCTTCGTCGCACAGCACGGAATAGTCGAGTTTACCCGTAACGTCCTTTGCTTTTTCGGCAATCGAGCAACATCTTGCGTGCGTGTACTGCAAATAAGGACCGGTTTCGCCGTCGAAGGACAGCGCCTTGTCGAGCGAGAACGAAATGTCTTTTATTCTGCCGCCCGAAAGCGCGCCGAACACGACCGCTCCGACGCCCACGTCCTGAGCCGTTTGCTCTTTGTTTTCGAGATCGGGATTCTTTTCGTTGATTATTTCGAGCGATTTATTTACCGCGCTGTCCAGAACGTCGCTTAAAAACACGACGTTGCCCTTTCTCGTGGACAGACTGCCTGCGCCCTCGAGGCTGACCATTCCGAACGGAACGTGAACGCAGTCTTTCGCCCAGTCGTAGCCCATGAGTTCGAGCACTTTGAAAAACTGCTTGAAGTGCAGGTTCTGCTGATAGGCGACGACGTACAGGCATTTATAAAAGTCGTAAGTTTTTTTGCGGTAGACGGCAGCGGCAAGGTCACGCGTGGCGTACAGTGAAGTGCCGTCCTTTTTGAGTATAAGGCAGGGCGGCATACCGTATTTTTCGAGATCGACGACCGACGCGCCCTCGCTTATCGTGAGCAGACCTTTTTCTTTGAGTCTGTCGATAATCGGCTGCATTTTGTCGTTGTAGAAACTCTCGCCGGCGTAACTGTCGAACGTTATGCCCAGTCGATCGTACACTTTGGACACTTCTTTAAGCGTTATGTCCTTGAATTTGTGGAAAATTGCGAGCGCTTCCTCGTTGCCGTCCTCGATCTGCTTGAACCAGTATCTGCCCTCGTCCTCGAGTTCGGGATTATTTTCGGCTTCGGTGTGGAAACGCACATACAGGTCGAGAAGAGCGCGGATGTTGCGCTTTTCGATGTCGCCGTCGTCGCCCCACTTTTTGTAAGCCACGATGAGTTTTCCGAACTGCGTACCCCAGTCGCCGAGGTGATTTATGCCCACGGCGTTGTAGCCGCAGTATTTGTACATGCGGTAGAGCGAGCCGCCGATAGCGGTCGTGAGAAGATGACCGATGTGGAAAGGCTTGGCGATGTTGATGGACGAATAGTCGATACACACGGTTTTGCCGTTACTCTCGAGCGGCGGCAGCGTGAAGTTATTGTTCGCAATTGCGTCAATCGCGTTTTTTGCGATTATTTCGCGGTTGAAATAGAAATTGAGGTAACCGCCTGCCACTTCGGCTTTCTCGACGAGCGGATCGGGCAGCATGCTCTCTTTAAGTTTGTTAGCGATAACGGGCGGAGCCATGTGCAGTTTTGCCGCGAATTTGAAACACGGCAGGCACAAGTCGCCGTTTTTCGCGTCCTGAGTGGGCGCAAGCGCGGCTAAAATCTCGCTTTTATCCAATTCGTCGCTTTTTATAAGATTTGCTACGACAGATTTGTAGTCCATAAATTCTCCTTAGACGTTGAAACGGAACAACACGACGTCGCCGTCTTTGATTACATAGTCTTTGCCTTCGCTACGCACTTTGCCGTGTTCTTTTGCGGCGGTCATCGAACCGAGCGAAACGAGGTCTTCGTACGAAACGATTTCGGCGCGGATAAAGCCTTTTTCGAAGTCGCTGTGAATTTTGCCTGCCGCCTGCGGTGCTTTGGTGCCGTTTTCGATAGTCCAGGCGCGAACTTCTTTCTCGCCTGCGGTGAGATAACTTATAAGTCCTAAAAGCGAATAACCGGCTTTTATTATTCTGTCCAGTCCGCTCTCTTTAAGACCGAGGTCTTCCAAAAACATCGGGCGTTCTTCCTTGGGAAGTTGAGCGATTTCCGCTTCGACCTTGGCGCATATTTCGATTGCGGTCGCGCCCTCTGCCGCCGCGTATTTTTCCACGCGGTGCGTATACTCGTTGTCGCAGCCGATCATCTTTTCGCTGATGTTGCAGCAGTATATGACGGGCTTGCTCGTAAGCAGGAAAAAGCCCTCTACCTGTTTTTTCTCGTCGTCGGTAAGAGTCATGGTGCGGATGCACTTGCCCTGTTCGAGATGAGCGTACAGTTTACGCAGAATTCCGGCTTCCTCGATATAGGATTTTTCGCCCGTTTTAACGTATTTTTCCGCCTTATCCAGACGCTTTTTAACCACTTCCATGTCGGACAAAACGAGTTCGAGATTGATTGTTTCGATGTCGCGGATAGGGTCTATCGTACCCTCGACGTGAATAATGTCGGGGTCCTCGAAACAGCGCACGACATGCACTATTGCGTCCACTTCGCGGATATGCGAAAGGAATTTATTGCCCAGTCCTTCGCCGGCAGCCGCGCCCTTGACAAGACCGGCAATGTCCACGAATTCGAGTACTGCCGGAGTGATTTTCTTCGTGTCGTACATCTTTCCCAGCACTTCGAGTCGTTCGTCGGGAACGGCAACCACGCCTACGTTCGGCTCTATCGTGCAGAACGGATAATTGGCACATTCCGCGCCGGCATCGGTGATTGCATTGAACAGTGTACTTTTTCCTACGTTGGGCAAGCCAACTACGCCTAATTTCATTTATATTACCTTCTTTTTAATTGTTTTCGATTGTTTTCGGCTGGAGTTTTAAGGCTGAATTTATGCTCTCGCATACTCCGTTAAAGTTTTTATTCACGTCGGCATTACTGAAACGAATAACTCGAAAGCCTCTTCCGTTAAGGTATGCCGTGCGCTTCTCGTCGGCAAGCATTGCCGCTTCCTCGTAATGCTGCGACCCGTCTATCTCGATTATCAGTTTTGCCTCGGCGCAGTAAAAATCAACCACATACGAACCTATTATTTTTTGCCGAGCAAAACGAACGGGGTGCGGACTTAAATAATCATACCAGATATGACGCTCTTCCTTTGTCATATTGTTTCGCAATATTCTTGCTACGGGAACAAGTTTTTTATTGCTCGTTTTCATATCGTTTCGTACTCCGACGACTTTTTAAAGCCTCCTTTGAGCAAAGGGAGGTGTCACGGCTTGCCGTGACGGAGGGATTGTTTTTTTCGTTACGGTACGGGTTTATGATTACGCCGATACAAAACTCAATCGGCGGCAATCCCCCAGTCACCTGACGGTGCCAGCCCCCTTGCCGAGCAAAGGGGCCTTTAAATACGGTCAATTTTTTATGATAATAAAGTTTAGTACACATCCCTCACTCCAAAACTCAAAAGTTTTTTGCTTACTTTTTTTCAAAAAAGTAAGGCAGCAGGCGCATACGCGAGACGTGAGCGTACTTGCGGTACGTGACCGTCGAACGTAAAATCCCGAGCGGCGTGAATAAGGGCGAAGAGTGCTGCGATATAAGGCAGCAGGCGAGCAGCCGCCGAGGGCGCGCCTATAAATAACGGCGGAGAATTGTGCGTATTCGGGCAACAGGCGATTTGCAAGGCATGAGAAGTGTAAATAAACGGAAAGAGTGGTGCGGATTTACGCAGCAGGCGCATACGCGAGACGTGAGCGTACTTGCGGTACGTGACCGTCGAACGTAAAGCACGCAGCGTAAAGACGTGCCGCTATTTACGTTTATTTTGCGTGGTACAACTTCTTCGTCTGATATACCGGATCCGAAGTGTAATTTATACCGAGTTTCTTGAGGACGTTTATATCGACCTGAGACAAGATGACGGTGGAATGACATTCGGCGCCGCGGAGAAGAGGCAGGGATTGCATGGCTTTTTCGGCAAAAGTATCGGTGACGGCGGAAAGCGTGAGCGCGATTAAGATTTCGTCGGTATGCAGGCGAGGATTGTGACCGCCGAGGTGACGCGTTTTGAGTTCCTGAATAGGCTCGATGAGGTGCGGCGGCAAAAGCAAAATTTTGTCGTCGATGCCGGCGAGCGTTTTGAGCGCGTTGAGCAGCATTGCGCTGGTTGCGCCGAGAAGAAGCGAAGTTTTACCGGTGACTATTCTGCCGTCGTTGAGTTCGATTGCCGTAGCCGGTTCGCCGGTTCTTTCGGCTTTTTCGCGAGCGGCTGCGACCACTTTTCTCTCGGACACGGAGATACGATTCTGCTGCATCAGCAGTTCGAGTTTGTTCACGACCGCGTCGCCCACTTTATCGTTGCGGCGGTCGCAGAGAGCGGTTAAATACCTGCGGATGATTTCCTGACGGGACGCTTCGACGCACACGGCGTCGTCGGTTATGCAGTAGCCTGCCATGTTGACGCCCATATCGGTGGGCGATTTATAAAAGGATTCGCCGTAAATCTTTTCGAACATGCGGTTGAGAACGGGGAAAATTTCGACGTCGCGGTTATAGTTGACGGTGCTTACGCCGTACGCTTCGAGATGATAAGGGTCAATCATATTGACGTCGTTAAGGTCGGCGGTAGCGGCTTCGTATGCCACGTTGACCATATGACGGAGCGGCAGATTCCAGATCGGGAAGGTTTCGAACTTGGCGTAGCCGGACTTGATTCCGCGCTTATTGTCGTGATAGAGTTGCGAAATGCAGGTCGCCATTTTTCCGCTGCCGGGTCCGGGAGCCGTGACGACGACGAGTTTTCTCGTGGTTTCGATATAATCGTTTTTACCAAGTCCCGCGTCGCTGACTATTCCGTCGACGTCGTAAGGGTAATTGGGTATGGGGTAGTGACGATAGGTGTTTATACCCAGTTTTTTGAGCGTGCGTTCGAACTTTTTGGCGAGTTTCTGCTCATTGAACTGAGTGAGGCAGACGCTGCCGACGTACAGACCGACTTCGCGGAAAGCGTCGATAAGGCGCAGAACGTCGAGATCGTAGGTTATTCCGAGATCGCCGCGCATTTTGCACTGCTCGATAGCGTCGGAATTGATGACGATTACCACTTCCGCTTCTTCCTTCATTTTGAGAAGCATTTGCAGTTTGCTGTCGGGTTTGAATCCGGGCAGAACGCGCGACGCGTGATAGTCGTCGAAAAGTTTGCCGCCGAATTCGAGATACAGTTTGCCGCCGAACTTATCCACTCTTTCGCGGATATGCTCGGACTGCATGGAAAGGTATTTCTCGTTATCGAAACCTATTTTATTCATAAATTCTCCTCATTTGCGATTTCAGCACTAATACAAATTATACAAAATTTCCCGCCATAAAGCAAGCGTTTGACGAGAAAGAACTTATTTTAACCGTTTAAAATCGAAAAACGCAACCGAACGGGCGATTTTTGCCTGCCTCGGCTGCGTTTTTGCGGTCGCGATTACGCTACCCTGATTACTTGATTACTTCGGGCTTATAGCCTTGTTCGAGTTTGTCTTTCATATCCTTCCACGCCTTGTTTGCGGCTTCCATAGCGCTCGCATAATTCTTTTCGAACTTAGCGGAATACTTGTCGATTGCTTCGGTTGCCTTAACGCTTGCGTCGGCGAGGTGCTGTTTTGCGTTCTCGTCGTGCTCCTGAATATAATCGTTGACTAATTTATAGGCGTTATCCATGCTCGTGCGGACAGCCTGCATACCGCGCATCGCGGCGCTGTAAGCCGCTTCCATAGCGTCTTGCGCGTTATTAAGAGCGGTTTTGTAAGCGTCGAGAGCGGCGATGACGGCTTCGGTCACTTTATCCTGTTCGAGCGACGCGACGTAGTTGCGGTAGTTGAGATAGTTGGTTTTTGCGATACGGAACGCTGCGAGCGTAACCTGATAAGCCGATTTTTCGTCCACGAACAACATGTTATATTCGGTTTCATACGCATTGCATGCGGTTGCGTAAATTTTAGCGTTGAGTTTGAGCGCGGTTGCGGTAACGGAGTCGAGTTTTTCTGCGGCGTACTCGAATTTCGCGAGTTCGTACGCGTCGGCTTTTGCACGGTAGTAAGCGTTTTTAAGTTCTTCGGAATACATGTTCGCGGTTTCTTCCGCAGAATCCATGATGACTTTGATTTTCTCGCCGTATTCCATCGCCTTGATTTCGGCTGCTTCGAGATAGGGCGCGACTTTTGCGACCTGAGCGTCGATGAAGGCGTTAATATCCTCTTTCGCCTGAGCGACGGAAGCGGATATATTTTCTTCGCCGAAATACTTTTCGAGTTCGGTTTTGACCTCTTCGTATCTTGCCTGAGCGTCCTTTCCGGAGAAATTGACGCTTATTTCGTTTTCGCCGGCTTTGACGTTACCGGATACGATAAAGCCGGTTTCTTTCGATACCTGAACGAAAGTTTTGACGGCGGTCTGTTTATCCTTACCCACGAATACGTCGGCGGAAAGAATAAGGTTGCCCTCCTCGTTGAGCGCGTTAGCCGCCACGACCACGTCGTCGGAATTAAGCACGAATTCGACCTTCGGGTTGAGAGAAACGGTCATGACGCCGACTTCTCTTGCCTCCGTTTTGTCGTTCGAGCAACCTGCGAACGAAAACAGCGAACAGCACATAACGAGCGCAAGCATTGTACTTATAAATTTTTTCATTATCGTAAATCTCCTTGTAAATGGTTTTTTGCGGCGTCCTGCCGCTTTGTTTATGAATTTTACATCAAAAATCCGATTTTGTCAATACGGAATTTACTGTAGGATGACATTTTCAAACGAATTGTTTAATTTCCGACATTTCGCCGTATCGGTGTAAACTAAAAGAACTCGTCAATTCCACACAAAACGGACTGCTTCCCGGAAAACTCGGATTTATAGCAGCCGACCGCGATACGCTCGCACAAATCGGCGACGAACGATTGAACTTTCGATTCGTCCTCATCGTAACTCTTTCCGAAAATACCGTCGGAGCAAGTCCGCAGAGCGCGGTAGGCTTGCTCGCGCGTAAGTCCGATGTCGTTTGCCGCGTTTTTCAGCGATTTTAACGCGCTATCGCCCTCGAAAAGGACGTTCAGCGCAACCTCTATCGCAATCTTAAAGCCCGATTTTGCGGGCGTTATACCCCACTCTATCAGAATTGCGGCAGCCGTTTTATATGCGGACGTTCTGGTCATCTCATCATCTCCCGAAAATTTTTAATACCGACATTATATCTTATCCGCAATATTTTTTCCATACCTAAAAGGTCGATTTAACGACTTTTCGACGGTTTTTGAATACGATTATTTTATTGAATTTGTTTTTCCTCGCAAACGAAATTAAAACGCACGGTATGCTTTGTCGTGCTATTAAAAACATACCGCCTCCGACTTTTCGGCGGTCGGAAGCGGCTTTTAAAACGATTTATTTGTTTTTACACGGTAACGTCCCTCGTCGCCCGAAGAGCGAACATAGCGAACGGAATCCACGCGGAAACGAACGAAATCCGACGCGTTGCCGCTTTTTATAAGTGATTACAGAACGGGGAATCCTGCTTTCGTGTGCGCTTCGATGAGTTCGTCGCACATAGCGATAATATCGTCTATCGACAGTTCCGCACCGGTATGCGGATCGAGCATAGCCGCCTGATAGACGTGCTCGCGCTTTCTCGTCACGGCTGCTTCGATGGTAAGCAACTGGCAGTTGACGTCGAGCATGTTCATAGCGGCGCACTGAACGGGCAGTCTGCCGACGTGCGAAGGATGAATTCCGTTGCCGTCCACAAGGCAGGGCACTTCGACGCATGCGTCGGAAGGCAGGTTGTCGATTAATCCCGTGTTGAGTACGTTGCCGCCGATTTTATAAGCATTATTTGTGACCATGGCTTCCATAATGCGTGACGCGTACTCGCGCGAACGCTCGTGCTTTATGTCGCCGCCGTTCAAAAGTTCCTTTTTCTGCTTTTCCCAATCGGCGATCTGCTTGATGCAGCGACGGGGATATTCGTCGAGCGGAATATTGAATTTGTCGATAAGTTCGGGGTACTTTGACTTGATGTAGAAATAGTTGTACTCGGCGTTATGCTCGCTGCTTTCGGTGCAGTAGTATCCCAGTTTGTCCATATAGTCGAATCGTACCATGTCGCCGTGCTTTTCGGACGCGTTTTTGAGTTTTGCCCTTCTCTTGATTTCGGGATAAAGATCAACGCCGTTCTTGTCCTTGATTTCCAGCAGCCAGCCCATGTGGTTGATGCCGGCGATGAGTTCGCTGCCCACTTCGACGTCTTTCATGTTCACGCCTTCGAGCAACGCTTTCGAGCAGACCTGAACGCTGTGACACAGTCCCACCGTTTTCACGCCGGTGTAGCGCTGCATATAGCCCGAAAGAATCGCCATCGGGTTGGTGTAGTTGAGAAACCATGCGTCCGGGCATACTTCTTCCATATCGCGGGCAAAGTCTTCCAAAACGCGGATGGTGCGCAGTCCGCGGAACACGCCGCCTATTCCCAGCGTATCGCCGATGGTCTGGCGCAGACCGTACTTTTTGGGCACTTCGAAGTCGATAATAGTGCAAGGATCGTAGCCGCCCACCTGAATGGCGTTGACGACGAATCTCGCTCCTCGCAGAGCGTCCTTGCGCTGCTCGACGCCCAGATATTTTTCTATTCTCGCTTTCCCCTCATTGTATTTGTTATTAAGCGCGGTGATGACGAGATAGGACTCTTCGAGGCGATTTTTGTCGATGTCGTACAGCGCGATTTCGCAGTCACGAAGGCTTTCGGTCAAAAGCGTGTCGCCCAGAACGTTTTTGCAGAATATGGTGCTGCCTGCTCCCATAAACGTAATTTTCATTTTTATTTCTCCTTATCGTTTTGTTATTCACGTCTTTGCGTGTAACTACATTATAGCACGAAAAAAGCCCGATTACAAGCATCGGACTTTATTTTTATTTAATGATTTGTTCGTTTTTATTAACGATTTGTAAGGATCGCGGAAAAACGCACCCGTATTCGCTGTTTTGCGACTTACTTTCTCTATAACTGTTTAAGAGTGAGCGTTTTGTCGCACACGCTTTCGGCAAACGCCTTGTCGTGGCTGACGAGAATAAGCGCGCCTTCGTACTCGGCGATCGCCTTTTGCAGACTTTCTTTTGCCTTGACGTCGAGATGATTGGTCGGCTCGTCGAGAATGAGGATATTGCTCGTGACGTTCATGATGGTAAGCAGTCGTATGCGAACCTGTTCTCCGCCGGACAGCGTTTTGACGTTTTGCAGCGACATTTCGCCCTTTATTCCCACGCGCGCGAGTTGCGAACGTATTTCCTTCTGATTGAACCGCGGAAAGCAGTCGCTTATATAATTGAACGCGTTGGTGTCCTGCTCGCGGAATTTAAGGTCCTGTTCGAGGTACGCCGGGCGAGCCGCGATATGGAAAGAAAACGAGCCCGACAGCGGCGGAATTATGCCCATGAGCGTTTTTAAAAGCGTACTTTTGCCGATTCCGTTCGCGCCTCGGATCCACAGTTTCGTGTCGCCGCGCATTTCGAAGTTAATCGGCGGCAGGAGCGGCTGATCGTACCCCACTTCGAGGTCTTTTACCGACAGCATTTCCTTGGTGTTGAGCATTTCGCACGGGAAAGAAAAATGGCTTTCGAGAATGGTCGTCGGCTTTGCCATGACGTCGATGCGTTCGAGCATTTTTTTGCGGCTGTTCGCCATACCGGCGGTTGCCGCGCGCGCTTTGTTTCGGTTTATATAGTCCTCCATGCGCTTGATTTCGGCTTGCTGACGCTCGTAGTCCTCGGCGTACTGCTTAACCGCCATTTCGTGCTGAGCGACGAATTGCGTGTAGTTGCCGGAGTATTTGCGGATCGAGCCGTTTTCTATGCTGACTATGCAGTCGCACACGGCGTCGAGAAAGTCGGTGTCGTGCGAGATAACCATATAAGTTTTCTTTACGGAAACGAGGTATTTTTCCAGCCATTCGATATGTTCGACGTCCAGAAAGTTGGTCGGCTCGTCCAGAAGCATTACGTCGGGATTTTCGAGAATGAGTTTCGTGAGCATGACTTTCGCGCGCTGACCGCCCGAGAGCGTCCCGATGACTTTATCCAGTCCGAGCGCCGCGACGCCCAAGCCGCCGGCGACTTTTTTAATGCGCGAATCGATTTCGTAAAAACCCTCGTTTTCCAGTTGTTCGAGCATGCGGTTGCTGCGGTTTATCATCTTTTCGAGTTCGTTTTCGTCGGTTACCGACGCCATTTCCTCGTAGAGCGCGGACAACTTTTTATCCACGTCGTAGAGATAGTCGAACGCCGTTTTAAGGTATTCCATGATAGTCAGGCTGCGGTCGATGTCGGCGTGCTGATCGAGATAGTCGTAGCGTATTCCGCCGTGCCATATGACTTCGCCCTCGTCGTAACTTATGTTACCTGCGATTATGTTTATAAAAGTACTTTTGCCGGCGCCGTTAAGTCCGACTATGCCGACGTGTTCGCCGTTATTGATGTCGAACGAGGCGTTTTTGAAAAGTTGCTTGTCCTCGAAAGTATGCGACAGGTTGTTGATTTTAAGTATACTCAATTATCGCTCCTCGCGCTGTGATGCTTTTATTCTTCCGCTTCGGTTTTGTATATATACGTTTTTTCCAGACCCGTGCAGCCGCGTACGAGCGGTTTTCCGGGCGTAGTTCTGCTCTGAACGGGCAGATCCTCGGTTTCGAACTGCGAGAGATAGTCGTCGTCCACGTCTAAAACTATGGTATAGGGCACGGTAACGTACGAAGCGAATATTATCTTACTGCCCGTTTTTTCTTTGAGGTCGAAAATCTTGAAGCCCTTGCGGTAGCGCGCCATGGGTTCGATGCTGCCGACCGGGATACGCTTTGCGTTGCTCTTATCGGTGATAAGCACGACTTCACCGTCCTCGCTGACCTGCATTGCGGCAAGCACTTCGTCGCCGTCGTTGAGCGAAATGGCTTTTACTCCGCCGGCTATTCTGCCCTGAACGGGAATATCGCTCATGTCGGCGTTTAAGCACATGCCTTTCTCGGTGACGAGCAGCAGCGTGACTTCCTTCTTTTCCTCTTCTATGCCGACCACGCTGTCGCCGTCTTTGAGTTTAACCGCCTGAAAAGACGATTTCGCAACGTCATATTCCGCCCAGTCGCTCTTTTTGACGAGACCGTTTTTAGTGTAGAACAGCAGTCTGCCGGCAGGCATTTTTTCGCCGATCGCGCGCATGAACAGCACTTTTTCGTTCTTGTCCGCGGCAGGCAGAATATTCTTGCTCGGCGAGCCGTTTTCTCTCCAACGGCACTCGGGCAGGCTTTCGGGATCGATTTTATAGCAGTTGCCCGTATTCGTGAACGCCAAAAGAGTCTGATCGTGCTTGAACGGCGTTATCACCGAGCATATTTCGCCGCGAACGGTGCTGTCGCCGAATTTACGCGTCGAACGGGCAAAACTCTTTTCGCCCATACGCTTGAACGCGCCGGTAATCGTATACATCGCGACTCCGTCTTCGACGAGCGGCTCTTTTGCTCCCGAAGGCACTTCGTAGTCGTCGAGAGAATTTATTATAACGCTCTTACGGGGCGTTTTGAATGCTTTTTTGATGGACAGCATTTCCTCTTTTACCACTTCCATCTGCAACTTTTTGGAGCCGAGAATGGCGGTGAGGCGTGCGATACGCTCGCGCAGTTCTTTGAGTTCCTGCTCGAGTTTGTACACTTCGAGGTGAGTAAGGCGAGCAAGTCTGAGGTCGAGGATGGCGTCCGCCTGACGCTCGGACAGGTTGAATTTGCGGCGCAGATTGTCGCGCGCCTCGGGCGTGGACTTGCTGTTTTTGATGACTTTGACCACCGCGTCGATATTGTTGACGGCGATGACCAGTCCTTCGAGAATATGCTCGCGGCGTTTTGCGGCGTCGAGTTCGCACTTGGTGCGCTTTACGACGTAGTCGCGCTGATACTTGACGTAGTAGTCGAGGATCTGAATAAGTCCCAGCACCTGCGGTTTTCCGTCGGCTATGGCGACCATATTGATACCGTACGACACGGACAGTTGCGTCGCCTTAAAAAGCATTTCGAGAATGGGCTTGTAGTTGCAGTCTTTTTTGATTTTTATTACGCAGCGCGTTCCGTTTCTGTCCGATTCGTCGGTGATGTCGCTTATGCCCAAAAGTACGCCTTTTTTCTCGTCGCGCAGTTTGGAAATGGTTTCCAGAAGCAGCGCGCGGTTGACCTGATAGGGCAGTTCGTCGATTACGACGTTGGTTTTTTCGTACTCGCCGGGCTCGACGTGAATTTTCGCGCGGATGGTTATTTTACCCTTACCCGTTTCGTACGCCTGACGCAGTCCGTCGCCGCCGACTATGTAACCGCCGGTCGGGAAATCGGGACCTTTCATGACCTTCATCAGTTCTTTAAGCGTGATTTTCGGATCGTCGATATACTTCACGGCGGCATCGATAGCCTCGCCGAGGTTGTGCGTCGGGATATTGGTGGCAAAGCCTATCGCGATTCCGCTCGCACCGTTTACCAAAAGGTTTGGGAATCTTCCGGGAAGCAGAGCCGGTTCTTTGAGTTGGTCGTCGAAATTGCTGTTCCAGGGGACTATTTCGTCGTCGGGCGAGCCCATTCCCTTCATCATTTCGACCGCGAGCGGCGTTAAACGGCACTCGGTGTAACGCATTGCAGCCGCGCCGTTTCCGTCCACGTCGCCGAAGTTACCCTGACCGTCCACGAGCGTCGCACCCATATTGAAGGGCTGAGCAAGACGGACGAGCGCCTGATAGACCGACGAGTCGCCGTGCGGATGATATTTACCGAGGCAGTCGCCGACCACTCTCGCGCATTTTTTGTACGGCTTGTCGGGCGTTAAACCCAGTTCCATCATATCGAACAGAATTCTGCGCTGAACGGGTTTAAGTCCGTCCTCGACGCGCGGCAAAGCACGGTCGAGAATTACGCACTCGGAATAAGGGATCATGGACTCGTGCATGACCTCTTCCATGGTTTTTATAATGTAATTATGCTCCATTTATATTCTCCGTATCAGTTGGTTGCGGTGAAGTTGTCCTGCTTGTTGAAGTTGGCATGCTCGACGATGTAGGCTTTGCGAAGGTCTACGGCGTCGCCCATGAGCGTGGAAACGAGCAGTTCCGCTTCGGCGGCTTCCTCGATGGTAACCTGAATCATTTCTCTTCTTTCGGGGTCGAGCGTGGTTTGCCACAGTTGCTCGGCGTTCATTTCTCCCAAGCCTTTATAACGCTGAATTTCCGCTTTACCGTACTCTTTTTTCTTCTTTTCCAACTCTTCGTCGGTGTAGAGATACTCGGTTTTGTCCTTTTTGGAAATGCGGTACAGCGGCGGCATACCTATGTACACATGCCCCTGCGTGATGAGTTCGCGCATGTAGCGATAGAAGAACGTAAGAAGAATACAACGGATGTGCATACCGTCCTGATCGGCATCGGACAGAATTACGACTTTGTGGTACTTTAAGTTGTCCACGTTGAAACTATCGCCTATGCCGGCGCCGAGAGCGGAAATAATGGTGCGTATTTCCTCGTTTGCAAGCACCTGATCGATACGCTTTTTCTCTGCGTTGAGCGGTTTGCCGCGCAGGGGCAGAATAGCCTGATAGGCGCGGTTTCTCGCCTGAGTACAGGTGCCGCCTGCCGAATTACCCTCGACGATGAACAGTTCGTTGAGTTCGGGCTTTTTACCCGTGCAGTTTTTAAGTTTGCCGATCGTGTTGAAACTGTCGATACTGTTTTTCTGACGGACGAGTTCTTTTTCTCTTCTCGCCGCTTCTCTGACTTTTGCGGCAAGCACGGCTTTTTTGAGTATTATTTCGGCGATTCCGCGGTTTTTCTTGAAAAACGCGGTAAGACAGTCGGTCGTAATCGCGTCGCAAGCCGCTTTTGCTTCGGTGTTGCCCAGTTTGGTTTTAGTCTGCCCTTCGAACTGAACGTTGTTCATTTTCACCGACAGTACGACCGTGATACCCTCGCGGTAGTCGTCGCCGAGCAGGTTTTCGTCCTTTTCTTTAAGCACGCCTATTGTTCTGGCGACGTCGTTAAGTACTTTGGTTAGCGCGCCTTTAAAGCCCGTTTCGTGAGTGCCGCCCTCGCTGGTGGGGATGTTGTTGACGTACGAGAAAAAGTTTTCGGTGTACGCGTCGGTATACTGAAAAGCGACTTCGAGATCTATTCCGTCCTTTTCGCCCTCGAAATACACGGGCGGATCGAACGCGGCGGTTTTGGTTTCGTTGAGATATTTTACGAAGTCGATTATTCCGCCCTCGTAGCAGTATTCGCGGACGAGATGCCCGCTGCCCATGGGAACGCGTTCGTCTTCCAGAATTATATGGACGCCCTTATTTAGGAAAGCGAGTTCTTTAAGGCGTTTGGATATGGTGTCGGTGTTGAATTTGACCGTTTCGAAAATGCGGTCGTCGGGATAGAAGCGGACGAACGTACCCGTTTTGTCGGTTTTTCCGACCACTTCGAGATGCCTTTTAACGACGCCGCCCTTGACGTTGCCTTTCCCGTCGTCCACGCTTTCGAAGTCCATCGCGTAGACTTTTTTGTTTTTATATACTTCGACGTGCAGACTGCGCGAAAGAGCGTTGGTTACCGACGCGCCCACGCCGTGCAGACCGCCCGAATGAGCGTAGTTGCTGCTGTCGAATTTTCCGCCGGCGTGCAACTGCGTGAACACGACTTCGACGCCGCTTACCTTCTGAACGGGGTGAATGTCGACGGGGATTCCTCTTCCGTTATCCTCGACCGAAGCCGAGCCGTCCTCGTACAGTTTTACGCGTATGGTATCGCCGTAGCCGTTGGCTATTTCGTCCATACTGTTATCCACTATTTCCCACAAAATATGGTGCAGACCTTTAACGCCGGTCGTACCGATATACATACCGGGACGCAGACGAACGGCGTCCAGACCTTCCAGCACGCGTATATTTTCCGCTTTATATTCCTTTGCCATCGATTTCTCCTATATAGAGTGGTTTTACCGAATTATTATACCATATTTAGAGGAATTTTTCAAGGCTTTGACGGCATAAAAGCGTTTTTTACTTAAATTCCGCGTCAAAAACGCATATACGGCGCTTAGCGCGGAATAACTTTATAGCGTGGCAGACACAATAATCACGGAGAATCGAATATGAAGAGAATAGTTCTTTCCGGCGGCGGCACGGCAGGGCATGTAATACCCAACCTCGCGCTGCTTCCTTTTCTCGAAGGCAACGAAATACACTATATAGGCTCCGGCGGAATGGAAAAGAATCTGGTTAAGTCGTCCGGCGTTATTTATCACGAAATTCCGAGCGTGAAACTGGTTCGGAAACTTTCTTTTTCCACTTTCGGAGTGCCTTTTAAGTTACTCGGCTGCGTGCGCGCGGCAAGAAAAGCGCTTAGTGAAATTCATCCCGACGTCGTTTTCTCCAAGGGCGGATACGTCGCGCTCCCGGTCGCCCTCGCGACAAGCGGAAAAACGCCGCTCATTCTGCACGAGAGCGACTGCACGCAGGGACTTGCGAACAAACTGTCCTACCCGAAGTGCGACCGGCTTTTAACTTCTTTCGACCGTATTCGTAAAAACAAAGCCGAGTGCGTCGGCGCGCCGATAAGACGCTCGCTCTACCTCGGCAACGCGGATAAAGCGAGAAGCGAGTGCGGATTCAGCGGCAGAAAAAAAGTTCTGCTGGCGTTCGGCGGTTCGCTCGGAGCGAAAAGCATACGCGACGCCGTTCGCAAAAACGCGAACGCTTTAACCGAAAAATACGACGTGGTTTTAGTTACCGGAGCGGACGGCGCGGACGGGCGATTGACTCGCGACGGCTGGGCAGAAAAAGAATTTTTGCAAAACATACCCGACTATTTCGCGCTTGCGGACGCGGTTATTTCGAGAGGCGGCTCGAATTCGCTGTTCGAACTGATGGCGCTTAAAAAACCGACGCTTTGTATTCCGCTCCCCAAGGGCGTGAGCCGCGGCGATCAGATAGACAACGCGGCGTATTTTTCGGAAAAAGGCTGCATAGAAGTGCTGCCGGACGGCGAATATCTCGCGGACAATCTGATGTCGGCGATTGCAGGCGTCGAGCAGAACGAAAAAAGCCTTCGCAAAAACATGCAAAGGCTTAAAGGTATCGACGGAACGAGGGAAATAGCGCGGCGTATTCTTGCCGCGGCGAACGGCGAAAAATTTTAGTCGGGACTTCCCCTCGGGTTAATTTTATTATCTTCCGTGAGCGGCGCCCACGAAATCTTTCACGCGGTCGATTCCGTACTTTTTCATTGCTTCGTAAAGTTCCGCGGAGATTCTTTCGCACGCGTTTTTTTCGAGCATGACATCCTTATCTATCTGCACGAGCGACGCGCCGGCGGCAATCATTTTAAGTGCGTCCTCGCCGTTTCTTACTCCTCCGCACGAAGCAATGATAAGTCCGACCGCATCGAAAACTTCGAACACGTCGGCGAGAATAATCGGTTTAAGCGCATACGCATAATAGCGGCTGTCGCCGTCCGGCACGCGTTTTACGGCGTTCAGATCGACGTCCGCTCCGTAACGCATACCGGGGATTACCACGCCGTCCGCTCCGCCGTCCTGCGCCGCCTGAGCCATATCTCGGATATTGGTTACCGACGCGCACAGTTTGGCAAACACCGGCTTACGGACGCGGTATTTGACTTCGTTGACTATTTTATAAAGCGACGTCGCGTTATTGCCGAAACGTATATTGGAATTGTCGCGGTTGCGGCAGGTCGAATCGAGTTCCAAAAAGCCCACCGAGTCGCTTCTGTCAAGGATTTCGGCGACTTTGACGTACTCCTCTATCGTCGAACCGCATACCGAAGCGAAAACGCGCCGTCCGTAGTTCTGTTTAAGGCGCGGCAATTCTTCTTCCTGAACGCGGTATACTCCGGGATTGGGGAAACAGTCGCTTTCGAGAACGGAGAGGTCGGACATATTTTCCGTCCGCTCTTTTTTACGCTCGACCGGTTTCATGGTCACGCCCGGCAGCACGAAAGACGAGAGTTTTTCTATGTCGCCGCCCGTGTAGTCGTAGCCGAAAGAAACCGTTCCGCTTGCAGGCAGTACGGGATCGGGGAATATAACGTCGCATAGTTTTATCGAAGTATCGGGCATTGAAAATTCTCCTGTAACGGATTTATTCTACGTCGAAATCTATTTCACGGTTACGGAAATAGTATTTTTTGTCGTGGTCGGAAACGGGACGGACTACTTTGCACGGAGTGCCGTATGCCACGCAGTCAGCCGGAACGTCGCGCGTTACGACGCTGCCGGCGCCTATTACCGAATTGTCGCCTATCGTGACGCCCGGCAGGACTATTACGCCCGCGCCCAACCACACGTTGTTTCCGATCCGGACGGGGATGTTATATTGCATGGCTTTAACGCGAAGCGACGGAAGTATGGGATGACCTGCCGTTGCGATCACGACGTTCGGCGCGCACATGACGTTGTCGCCGATCGTTATGTCGGCATCGTCCACGAGCGTGAGATTGAAGTTGGAATAGAAATTGTCGCCCACATGCGTGTGACAGCCCCAGTTGGCGTGGAGGGGCGGCTCGATATATGTGTTTTTGCCCATCGAACCGAGCAGTTTTTTAAGAATCTCGTGACGTTTTTCCGTCTCCGACGGACGCGTGGCGTTGTAGTCGTAAAGTATTTCGTTGTATTTTCTCTGGTCGGACATTATATCGCCGGCGGACGGATCGTAAATCAGTCCTTTAACCATTCTTTCTCTGTTGTTCATTCGTTCCTCCGCGCGAAAAACATAGCCGCGCACGGTTTTTATATCATTATACCACCGAACGGACGAAAAGTCAAAGTTTTATTCCTTAAAATGCGCTATTATTCGCCTTGCCGCCGCCGTTGCCGCTTTCTCTCCTCCCAGAACGGACAGGCGTATAAAGTCGCTCCACTCCTTTCCGAACCCCTCGCCGGGCGTTATCGCGATGCCGAGATTTCCGATAAAATACTCAAACGAATCGACTTTCGTCAACTCCTTCGGTTTTTCCGCCCAGATATAAGGCGAATTGTCCGAGTTCGTAACGCCGAATCCGACGCTTGCAAGCGCGAGAGAGAGAATTTTCGCAGCCGAGCGTATTTCGTTTTTTATAGCCGAACGCTCGCTGTCGCCGTCCTTGCTCAGTGCGCCGCTCATCGCTCTCTGAACGACGTACGGACAGCCGTTATATGTAGCGGCAAGCATGTGCTCGTACGCTTTTTTTAGTCGCCCGTCCGCGATTTCCGACGGAATCACCGTCCATCCGCCGCGAAGCCCGGTAAAGCACGCGCTCTTACTCAGGCTTCCGATTTCGACGGCATAGTCTTTCATTCCGTCCTGCATATACGCCGAGAAAACGCCCTCTTCGGCGCAGAAGTTTTCGTATGCGGCGTCGAACAGTATCGCCGAGCCGCTTTTACGGCAGAATTCGAGCCAGTCGCGCATGACCTCTCTTTTGATCGCCGTGCCGGTGGGATTGTCGGGCGAGCATAAAATCACGAGGTACGGTTTTAGCGCAAGCGAATCCGGTCGCGGCTGAAAATCGCCCTGAGCGGAACGAGTAACCGTTTTAACCTTTTTTCCGAGCGCTGCGGCGCAGTCGGCGTAGGCGGGGTAAGCGGGCGAAAACACGACTATTTCACTCTCGAACATCAGCATAAGCCGCATTATCGCGCTTTTCGCTCCGTCACCGATAAAAATATCGCCCTCGGGAACTTTTACGCCCGTTCTTCGGAAATAGTAATCGCTCACCGCTTTTCGGCAGAATTCGTATCCTTCGTACGGACCGTAGCCGCGGAAAGACGCCTTTTCGCTCTGTTCGAGGACGGCTTTACTTAGTTCCGTCGCGGCGGCTCGGGGAAGCGGACCTGTTACGTCGCCTATTCCGAGGTCTATTATCTCGACATCGGGATGCGCAAGCATATACTCCTTCTTTCTTTTTGCCGTACGGGCGAAAACGTAGTCGTCGGGAAGCGCGGACAGACTGCCGTAAAGCGGTATTTTTTTCATATTTCGACCTCTCCGTCGTAAACGAGCACTGCGTCGCCGAGAAGAAAACAGTCGCCGTTTTCACTTGCCGAAACGCGCAGCGCTCCGCCCTTATAGCGCACTTCGACTTCGCCGGGCGTAAAATCGCCGTTATGTATTCCGGCAGCCGCAACGGCAACCGCTCCGCTGCCGCACGCAAGCGTTTCTCCGCTGCCGCGCTCGAACACGCGAACCTGCGCCGCGTTCTTTCCGACGACGCGATAAACCTCGGTGTTATAGCGACCGGGGCGGAAGTTTTTCAGCGAAAAAAAGTCGAATTTTTCGACGTTATCCGCTTTTTCCACACGGTGAAGATTGCCGATCCGAACGTAAACCGAGCCGCATTTTTCGATAACGTCCGCTCTTCCCATGTTCACGCGGTAGTACGTTTTATATTCGCGCACGATCTTTTCGACCGTTTTATTGCCGCTGTCGGTTAAAATATCGACTTTATCGCCGTCAAAGCCGAATCTGTCGAAGCACAGCCGCGCAACGCATCGAAGCGCGTTTCCGCAAATCGGCGCCCTTGTGCCGTCGGCGTTATAAATTTCCGCTTTTACGCCGCCGTCCGCGCGCTTTATAAGCACCAGTCCGTCCGCTCCCACCGAAAAACGGCGAAACGACAGTTTTTTGGCGACTTTCGGCGCGTCGATAAGCGAAAAATCGCGGCAATCGACGTATATGTAATCGTTGCCGGCTGCCTGCATTTTCACGAATTTAAGTTTCATCGCTCTCTCCGAAAATATCGTCTGCGCCGTATAACCCGGCAGGAAGCGACATGAGTTTCCTCGCCGCAAAAATCGCGCCTTCCGAAAACGCCCGACGGCTGCCTGCGTCGTGACGCAGAGTAAGCGTCTGACCGCCTCCGAGGTCGAAAATTATTTCGTGGATGCCGACGACGTCGCCGCGACGGATAGAAAACACGTCCTCGCAGTTAAGTACTGCCGCAATGTCCTTTGCCGTGCCGCCCGGAGCGTCCTTTTTGCCCTTTCTGTGCGTTTCGACCACGGTTACTTCTGCGGACGGCAGCAGGCTTTTAACCCTTACCGCCGCTTTTCCGAGCGCGTACGCTCCGAGCGAAAAATTGGACGCATACATCACGGGTATTTTTTCCGCCGCCGCGCGTATCGCCGCTCTCCCTTTTTCGTCGTGCCCGGTCGTGCCGATTACGACGGGAACGCCGTGCTTTTTTGCAAACGCGAGCGTATCTACCGTTGCCTCCGGCGTCGCGAACTCGATTATGACGTCGAAATCGGCGTTTTTTGCGTTTAATATCGGGTTACGTTCGTCGAATCCGGCTGTTACCGTAAAATCTCCGCCGCCGAGTTTTGCCGTTTCCGAGCCGAGAACGCCGCTTATTCCCACTATTGCCGCGCGCATTTTTCTTCCTCTCCTTTTATTTCGTTCCACAGCGCAAACAAACGCTCGCACTCGCTCGTATTCAACGCCGTGAGCGGCAGGCGCAGGACGTTTTCGATAAGCCCGGCGTGCGCCATGAGCGCTTTTATCGGCGAAGGACTGACAAACGCGAACAACTCTCCTATAAGAGGACGCAAAAGCAGTTGAAGCCGCGCGCTTTCGTTGCAGTCGCCGCGGAAAAACGAGTCGCAGATTTCATTCGTCAGGCGCGGAAAAATATTGCCGGTCACGGTTATCGCGCCCGTTCCGCCGACGGCAAGCAAGGCGGTTATCGCGCTGTCGCTGCCCGAATAAAGCGAAAAATCTTTTCGGCACGCCGCTTTTATCGCCGTTATTTTGGCAATCGAACAGTCCGCTTCTTTAAGTCCGACGACGTTGGGATGCTCGGACAGTTTTGCCGCGACCGACGGCGACAGACTTATTCCCGTCCGCGAAGGCACGTCGTAGGCGATTATCGGAATCGGAGAGGCGTCCGCAATCGAATAGAAATGTCGTATAACCCCGTCGGCGCCCGGATTATTGTAGTACGGCAAAACCACGAGCGCGGCGTCGGCGCCGACGTCCGCAGCCCTTAAAGTGTTTTCTATCGCCGTATTGGTGGAATTGCTGCCCGTTCCGGCAACTATGACCGTTTCCCCTTTGTTTTTAACGGCGAACGACAACGTTTCGTCGCGCTCCTCGCGCGTTAAACAGCACGCTTCCGCGGTCGTTCCGTTTATCACGAGCGTTTTTACTTCTGCCTCTCGCTGCCTTTCGATAAGCCGACCGAAAGCCGCATAATCGACCTCGCCGCCGAAATCGAACGGCGTTATAAGAGCGGTCGCCGCCCCGACGAATACCTGTTTACGATTTTTTTTCTGCATAACGGTATTTATGCCGCGCGCGAAAAATTCGTGCTTGTCTACGAAACGGTTATTTCGGCTTTTATTTCGAATTCGCAGTCGCCGAGAACGTTGCCGCCTCCGCGAATAAACTCTTTGTACTTATCGGTGTGGAAACGATAGAGTTTTTGCTCGGTTTCGAACACGTCGCAGCCGAGAGCCAGCGACTGATCGAGAGCCGCTCGCACTTCGCTTTCTATCTGCCGCTCGAAGTTTCGTTTGTACGCTTCGTTTATCTGCTCGGGCGAGAGATTTTCGTCCATCGCGACCGCGTTTACTCTTTCTCGGTCGGCTCCTTTAAGCATGACTTTAACTTTGAGCAGACTTTTGGGCTTACCGCCCGAAAAACTCGTTTGATTTTTGAGTTTTACGCTGCTTATTTCGCCCGACAACGTACCTACGTTTCTGCCGCCGATGACGAAGTCGGGGCAGACGAGCGCGCCTTTTCGGGTATGCGAATCGAAATAGGACAGTCCGCGCGACGCGGTTTTGTCCAGTTTGCCGACCATAACTCCTTTTTTGTAAAGCGCGGCGGTGTCTATTTCGCACGGCTCGCTCTTTTCCTTTCCGTTATCGCTGCCGCTTCCGCCGTTTCCTCCGTCGCCGTCCTCCTTAGCCGCTTCGCCCGAATTATCGTCCGCTTTTTTAATCGAAACGAGCGGTACGGTCGCGCATTTCGAGAGCGACGCGCTGTCCGACACGAATTGAAGCAGAGTAACCGTTTTCGCGCCCGTGTTTTTGGTGGCTCCGGTCATTAGTTCCGTAAGCACGGTCGCAGAGTCGAATTCGAGCGACGCCGCGCGGTTTATAATCTGCTCGCCGCTGCATCCGTCCGCCTGCGCGAGATACGCTCCGGGGCTTACCGTTCCGTCGGATAAAATTGCGGACAGAACGGTGTTTATTCCTCTTTTCGCCAGTTCGTCGCCTATGATTATCACTCCGCACAAGCCCGTTTCGAGACTTTTACCCGTCTTTCGTTCGATGTCGGACAGACAGCCGGCAACGCTGCCGCCTTTTGCCGACACCGGTACTCCCACGACCGAACTGCTTTCGCTGCTGCCGGGCTTCGGGACGGCTGCCGAAACCGTGGTTTTGATTTCGCCGTCCTCGTAGTCGATCGCCATTGCAACCACTATGAGTTTGCTCGTGATGTCTCCGTCGCCGTCGGCTCCGGGCAGCATTGCGATTATAAGCGCGAGCAGAGCGATCGCCGCGGCAAGTATTTTATTGCGAAGGTTTTTGCTTTTAAGATTGCTCTCAGCCCGCTTCACTTGTCTTTTCTCCTTTAAGATTCGGTTGCTGCGGCTCGGTTTCGTTTTCGTCCGCCGTTTTTCCTTCGTCCGGCTTTCCCCCTCCGCGATACTTTACGTTTGCGGCGATAAAAAGCACCGGCGGCAGGCAGTATTCGACGAGCGAGAAGATTATTTTCGCCCACGTCGAAGTGGACAGAATATACACTTTGCTCACCGTCGGCACGATAAACGCCGAGAGCGCGAACGCCAGAACGGCAAGGGCGGCGGCGACGTATTTGTAGTTTTTAACGTTGAATGCAACGGCTGCGCATCTCGTGGCGAGATAGGCGTTCATAGCCATTTTTATAAATACGCCCGACACCCATATCGCGTAAATGATGAGGTCGAATCTGCCGTACTGCTGACTGCCGAGATTATACTGCGTAAGCGAGGTTATGTTATGCCCGTACTTTACGAGCGGCACGATGTTGCCGTAAGTTGCGAACAGCACGACCGAAAAACTTATTATCATGACGGCGGCGAACACGCGCATAAGCACGCATTTAAGCACCGTTCCCTTCTCTTTTTTGACGTTACCGAGCGCGACGCCGGTTACGATAACGTCGCCGAACCATATCGGGAACTCCGCTATACCGTCCGCAATCGGCTTTATTCCGCCCTCTCCAAGCGGCAGAACGTTTTCGAGCGGCACTTCGCGGAACAGAATGAGCGACAAAAACAGTATGCCGGCGAGAATGAACGGAAAGAATATTTCCGCCGTACGCCCGAGAACTCTCAGCGACTTTACCGATATTACGGCGGTCAGCGCGACGAGCGGTATTATCATAACCGTCCAGTTGAACGCCGAGAACATTTCGAGCGTGAAAAACGCCTTGACTTCGGACAGATTGAGCGTGTATTTTATCGTTGCCGCAATCAGGATAAGCACGCACAGAATACGCGAGCCGACTTTCCCGAAACATTCTTCGAGCATATTGAAAAAGTTTTTTTCGGGGTATTTTACGACTAAAACCGAGATGAGCGCGAGGTTGAGTATTTCTATGGCGAAGTAAAACGCCAGCACGAACAGTCCGTCCTTGCCGCTTATCCGCATTAAAAGCGACGGCAGCATAAGTCCTTTAATCGCCATGCCGCCGATAAACGCCAGAATAATGAACTGGCGCGACGTTATCATAGGTCTTTCTACTTGCAAATTTACTCCTCCTTGGCGTTGCCGGCGTTCGGGAACGAATAGGGCAAGCCGTGCATATTGAGATAGTTGCTGCGATACAAAGCGTCCTTCATGTCCTTTTTGACGAACGGCGCGAACGGGGCGAGATAGGGCGCGCCTAAACCGTTTATTCCCACGACGTACTGCGCGAGATACACGAGTCCTATAAGCAGCATATACACGCCGCCCAGTCCCCCGAGAATCGTGAATATTATGCGAAGCAGCGTCGTCGAGCCCACTTCGTCGGGAGCGGTGTATAAGGCAAGCGACGACAGAGCGACTATCATGACGGCAGGCGAACTGACTATGCCGGCGCGAACTGCCGTTTCACCGAGAACGAGCGCGCCCACTATGCTCATCGCCATACCGACGGCTTTTGGCATGCGTATGCCCGTTTCGCGTATTATTTCGAACAGCAGTATGACGAACAGCATTTCGGTAGTCGCGCGGAACGGTATGCCGCCGAGAGCGGTTACGACCGTCAGCATGAATTTTAGCGGCATTACGCTTAAATGGTATTTTTGCAACGCAATATATGTGCCCGGCAGCAGAATCGCAAAGCCGAGCGTTATCATACGAAGCACGCGCAGGAAAGACGCGTATGAATATCTTTGGTAGTAGTCGCCGCTCGACTGAACGCTTTCGATGAACAGATATGGGAGCGTCAGCGCGACCGGAGTGCCGTTTACAAGCACGGCTATTCTGCCTTCGAGCAGTTTTGCCGCCACGATGTCGGGTTTTTCCGCTCTTCCTGCCTGATCGAATATGGAAAAAGGTCTCTCTTCGAGATAAGGCTGTAAATACTGAACGTCGATAACTCCGTCGGTTTTCACGCTTTTAAGGCGTTTAAGCACGTTTTCGACCACTTCCTTGCTCGCTATTCCGTCGATGAACACGACCGCCACGTCGGTTTTGGTGACGCTGCCGATTTTAAGTCGTTTAACCACGAGCGAGGGCGAGCGCACACGGCGTTCGATAAGGCAGAGATTGGTTTTAAGGTCCTCGATAAAGCCTTCGCGCGGGCCGTACGTCACGGTGGAGAGCGGCGGCTCGGTTATCGAACGTTTGTCGTACTTGCGCACGTTAAGCACGAGATAACCGGGCGTTTTATCGAAGATAAGCACGGCGTCGCCGGCGAGTATACAGTCGATCGCCTCTTCCTCGTCGTAGACTATTCTGGTTTCCGAGATGTAAACGCACTTTTTGCGTATGTCGTCGAGCGACAGTTTTTTATCGCTTATCTTTTCCGTCCAGTCCACTATGCGAAAGCATAGTTCTGGGTCGGTTAAATCCGGATGATACAGCATCGCAGCCTTACCGCGCGGAGCGGATATTTCGCGAAGTACCGGTAAATCGTCGCCCAAAAAGGCTTTTTCTATTTGCTTTGCTCTTTCCATACGTTTAATGTGTTCGTTCGGGCGGAAAAATATGTAAAAAAGCCTCGGACGCGCAATCCGAGGGTATGTTTTATAAAAACGAAAAATTTATTCTTCCGAAGAAACCGCTTCTTCTTCCGCGTCGGCAACCGTTGCGATTATATGTTTATCGAATCGGAAAAACGCGAAAAAGTAGACGAGCGTGGAAACGCAGCACACTATCCATCCTGCCGGATAGCCGAACGCTATGGGCAGGAAGTCGTTGGATATGAAAGTCGATACGACGAAAAGATAGATTTGTCTTACGACGATGAAAGACGTCATCATTATAATCATGGGCGCGACGCTGTTGCCTGCTCCGCGCATCGCTCCCGAGAACACCTGATTGACGCACGAACACATATAAAAAGGCGTCATGAAGTGCAATAAAAGCGTGGCGTGGCGTACTATGTCGGGGTCGGCGTTGAACACCGCCGCTATTTTTTCGGCGAAAATCATAATGGGCGCAATGACCGCGAGCGTGACGACCACGGCAGAGAAAAAGGCGCAATACGTTCCTTTTTTAGCGCGCTCGATATTGCCGGCTCCCAGATTCTGCCCGACGAACGTCGTTGCGGCAAGTCCGAGCGATTGGAGCGGCAGAAAGACGAACTGATCGACTTTGTTGTAAGTAGTCCAGCCGCCGAGAGCCGCGGTCTGATCGGCGTTGACGTTGCCGATATACGACTGCACGAACACGTTGGAAAATGCGGTGAGCGCAAGTTGAATTGCAGCCGGTATTCCCACTTTTATCGTTTGTTTAAGCGACAGACCGTCGAATTTAATCTTCTTTATGCTTATTCGTATATCGAATTTCGCCGTAAAAAGCGTGATTACCGTAAGCACGGCGGCGACGAACTGCGCGATTACCGTGGCGTAGGCAACGCCCTTAACGCCCATATCGAACGCGTACACGAACAAAAAGTCAAGCCCGGTATTGAGAACGGCTGCGACGGCGAGGAAATAGAACGGACGCTTCGAATCGCCCACCGCGCGCAGTATTCCCGATCCCATATTGTACAGCAACATGAATGTCATGCCCCAGGAATAAATGGTAAGATACTCGGTTGCAGGCGCATAAACGTCGCCTTCGGTCGTACGGAGCATCATTTTGACCATGAGCGGCGAGAAAATTACGCCGAGAGCGGTGAAAAGCACGCTCGCAACCAGCGTGAGAGCCATAGCCGTGTGCGACGCTCGACTTACCTTTTCGCCGTCCTTTGCTCCGTAGTACTGAGAAATAACGACGCTTGCTCCGCTCGAAAGACCCGAAAAAAGACCGATGAGTATATTGGTTATCGGCGCGACGCTGCCAACCGCCGAATACTCGCCCGGCGTTCCCCTCTGCCCTATCACGAAGGCGTCCATCATATTGTAGAGTTGCTGGAAAAAGTTGCCCACGAGCAGCGGCAACGCAAAAGCGACGAGGCAGCCTATTATGCTGTCCTTGGTCATATCGGTGGATTTTTTGCTCTTTTTCGGTTTAATTTCTGTCATACCGCTATATTATATTAGAAATTGCGATAAAAATCAAGCAAATGCGCGGTTTGGCGTAAAAAAAACAGCGCTCCGTTTGTATTAACGGAACGCCGGTGTAGACTAATCTTTTGTTTTGTAATAGAGCATACAGTGGCAAAAGCCTTCGAAATCCGGATCTGCTATCTGATCGCGGAATTCCTTGCACATGCACTTGTTTTCCTCGGTACGCTGCTTGCGGCACGGGCAATATCCGCCCGTTTTTTTAAGTCCTTCGCGTATTGCTTCGACCACTTTTTTATCGGGATTGAGTTTTACCATAATTTACGAATCGCTCCTGTCGTCTTTCGCGTCGTGATTGACCAGTTCGTAGTAGTAGCCCTTTTTCGCCATGAGTTGCTCGTGCGTACCTGCTTCGGAAATCGTGTGATTCGCGATGTAGAATATGCAGTCGGCTTTCTCGATAGTGGACAGACGGTGCGCGATTACGAAACTGGTTCTGCCTGCCAAAATAACGTTTAGCGCGTCTTTTATGAGATTTTCGGTTTCGGTATCGATAGACGCCGTAGCCTCGTCCAGAACGAGTATTTTCGGATCGGTTAAAAGCACTCTCGCAAACGAAATGAGTTGCCGCTCGCCCGTGGAAAGGCGCGAGCCCTGCTCAATCGTTTCGGTGTAGTAGCCGTCGGGCAGTTTGGATATGAACGCGTCGGCGCCGACCAGTCTTGCCGCTTCCATGCACTGCTCGTCGGTGGCGTCGGGCTTGCCGTAACGTATGTTGTCGATAATGGTACCGCTGAAAATGAAACTGTCCTGCATCATGACGCCGATCTGCTTGCGAAGCGAATACAGCGTCACTTTCGAAATGTCGTGTCCGTCCACATAAATGGCTCCGCTGTCCACGTTATAGAACCGCGACAGCAGGCTGACTATTGTGGTTTTACCCGAGCCGGTGGGCCCGACGAGCGCGACCATTTTGCCTTTCGGCACTTCGAAATTGATGTTTTCGAGAATAATATGCGCGTTTTCGTACGAAAAATACACGTTTTCGAACTTTACGTCGCCTTGAACGGGCGGCAGTTCTTCGGCGTTTTCCTCGTCGGTTACGGTAGGCTCGACTTCGAGAACGTCCATAACGCTTTCGAGGTTGGTTATCGCGCTGGAAATTTCTTGCAAATAGGTGGCGATTTCGTTGAGCGGTGCGCTGAGCATGCCGGCATAGGAAATGAAACTTATAACCGAACCGGGAGTAAGTCCGCCCAAGCCCAGTTTGTTTGCCGCCATATACACGACGACGGCGTAGACGGCGATTATGCCGATGTAGAAGAATCCGCTCATGGTGGGGTAGTGCAGTTCGTTCACATGCGTGACGGCGCACCATTTTTTGCGCTCTTCCTTATTGAGTCCGTCGTAGATTTCGGTGTTGCGCGCGCCGCGGTTGAACGAGTTCGTAACAGAACTTCCCTGAATGTTTTCGGCTATGTAGGCAATGCGGTTACTGCGCTTTTCGCGATAGGCTCTTCTTCTCTTTTCGAGCGAACGGCGGATGACGTTTACGAGGATGACCATCGGTATTACCGCCGCAAGCATTATAAGCGTAAGCCAACTGCCGATAACGCACATCCATATGAGAATGGCGATCACCTTGACGGCGTCGAGAATGAGCATTATTATGCTTGACGAGAACACGCCTGCAAGTTCGTCGAGATAGGACGTTACCCTCACCAGAATTTTACCGTTCGGGCGGGAGTCGTAGAAGTCGAATGCGAGTTTTTGCAAGTGTTCATACGTTGCATAGCGAATGTCGTGCACGATGCTGTGTCCCACTTTGGTCATGTAGAACTGACGGAAATAACTAAACACGGTGTCGGTGACGACCGCAAGCACATAAGCCGCGATAAGCACGACCGACAGCGTTTTGTAGTCCATTCCGAGCACGGTTTTCTTGGGGATGACGTTGTCCACGATAAGTCCGTTTATCATGGGCGGCAACATGGAGATGAATGTTATCAGCACCATGAGTATGAACAGAACGCTTAACAGTTTTTTGTACGGAACGACGAATTTGAGCGCGTGACGCAACTGACTTTTGGAGAGTTTTTTTGTTTTTTCGTCTTCGTAATAGCGATTTCTTGCCATATTACGCCACCTCCTCGTCCGTGTTCACGGTCTGTTCGGTGTAGATTGACCAGTATTTGCCGTGAAGAGCCATAAGTTCTTCGTGCGAGCCGCGCTCGACTATTTCGCCGTCCTCCATGTACAGGATTTCGTCGCAGAACGAAACGCTGGTCGCGCGGTTGGAAGCGATGATAAGCGTTTTTTCGCCGTAATTCTCGCTTATGTTGTCGATGATTTCCTTTTCGGTCTGATAGTCGAGTGCGGAAGTGCAGTCGTCCAGCAGCAGCACGGGGGCTTCTTTATAGAGCGCGCGCGCAATGGAAACGCGCTGTTTCTGACCTCCCGACAAGCCCAGTCCTCGCTCTCCCACGACCGTATCGTAGCCGTCGGTAAGGCGCGGAACGAATTTATCCACGCGTGCGAGCGACGCGAAATGCTCGATTTTGTCCATATCCTTGCCTTCGTCGTAGAAAGCGATATTGTTGGCGACCGTTTCGGAGAACAGGAACACGTCCTGCGAAACGAAAGAAGTCGCTCTTCTCACGTCGTCCAGTTTATACTCGGAAATTTCTTTGCCGTCCACGGTTATGCTGCCCGAAGTGCAGTCGTAAAAGCGGTTCATAAGGCGCATTATAACCGACTTACCGCAGCCGGTTCTGCCCATTATTCCCATTTTTTTACCGTACGGCAGGCTTATGTTAACGCTTTTAAGCACGTCGGTTTTGCCGTTGAAGTTCATCGTGACGTCCTTGAATTCATAGGACGGACGAGCCGGCATATCGAGCGTTTCGCGGCTGTGGTCGAAGCCGTCGCTCGCGTCCATGAAGGAGAACAGTCGTTTTCCGGCGACCATGCAGTTCTGAATATTGCCTATTTCAGACGCTATCGTGATCATGTTGCCGTTAAGCAGTCCGACGTACGTCGTAAACGTGGTGAACTGACCGACGCTTATCTTTCCGTCTACGGCGAGTATGATTCCGACGATCATCGCGCTGACGCTCATAGCGTAGCCGATAAGGCGGAAATACATGTGGTATTTTGCCGCGGTTTTGGTAAGATTTATGTAATTATCGCGGAAACGGGCGTTTTTCTTTTCGAATTTTTCCATTTCCTGCGCTTCGGTCGCGAACGAACGCACTATGCGCACGCCGTTTATGTTTTCCTGAATACAGGTGTTGAGATCGACGTTTCCCTCGCGGATGTCGGAATATCTTTTAACCAGTTCTTTTTTGAATTTGAGGCTGACGAAAAACGTGACCACTGCAAGCGCGAGCGGCACTATTGCCATAAACTGATTGGTCGCGAGCATGATTATAATGGTTCCGACGCCCGACACTACCGCCGAGAGCAGGAACACGAATCGATGCTGATAAAGGTCCATTACGTTGTCTATATCGTTGTTTAATATGTTCATCATGTCGCCGCCGGAGTAAGAGTGCACGACTCTCGGCGAGCAGGACAGATATTTTGCGAAAGCGTCGCGGCGCAGATAGTTCGCGGTTTTTCTGTTATACGCGTGGGCGACGTTCCAGCGAACGTAATGACAGATAAATTGCAGCAGCACTACCGACGCGAGCGTGATTAAAAGCGCGGTTATCATGCCGATAAAGTCGTCTGCGGCATATCCGGCAACGAGAAAATCGAGCGGCGTGGAAACGATCGTAGCGTTTCTTTCGGGTTCGAGAACGGGCGTAATCACGCGGTCGATTATAAGTTGCGTTATCTGCGGAATAAGAAGATTTATCCCGATTTGCAAAAGCGCAAGCACGACCACGAAAAACAGTTGCGGCTTGATTTTTTTCCAGTATTTCCAGGAATGTCTGATTACGTCCATAGGTGAGTTCTCCAAAAAAAACGGCAACCATTACCCTCTTTTGCGAGAGAGAATAACGTTTGCCCGATTTTTTAAGTACGTCTTGACAATCGCAACGATTGTACCGAAATTATACTCCAACTTCGCGGCGTTGTCAATGCTTTAACGGTATTTTTATTTGGACAAAATTGCTTAAATGCATGACAAGAATGTCCTATTTTTTATTTTGCGTGACTTTTCCGCCGCTGACGACGAACTCCTTATAGTCGCCGAGAGCGTCCTTTATCTCGTCGGTAAGATGCGTGCAGGTTATTATGGTCTGATAGCCCGAAATACGCTCGGCAAGGCGGCGCGAACGCGTTTTATCCAGTTCGGAGAACACGTCGTCGAGCAAAAGCACGGGATATTCGCCCTGTTCTTCGCGGTATAAATCCATTTCCGCGAGTTTAAGGCTGAGCGCCGAGCAGCGTTGCTGCCCCTGCGAGCCGAATTTGCGCACGTCTACGCCGTCCAGCGTCACCGCAAGATCGTCCGTTTGCGCGCCGGCGTGAGTATAGCCGTGGCGGTAGTCGATTTCGCGGTTTTCTTTCAGTTTGTCCGCAAACGCGGCGGCTATTTCTTCCGTCGTTCCTCCGCTCGTACCCTCGTACGAAAGCGAAAGCGTTTCTTTTCCGTCCGACAAAAACGAGTGGTTTTCGGCGGCGAATTTTTCGAGCCGTTTAACGAATTCTCGGCGATTTTTGACAATCAGAGCGCACTTTTTGACGAGTTGCAGGTCCCACGCCTCTATTGCGGAGAGCGGAGCGTTTTTTTTGAGCAGTTTGTTGCGCTGCGCGAGAATTTTGTTGTAGTCGCTTAAACAGTAAAAGTAGGATTTGGACAATTGGCACAGCGCGATGTCGATGAATCTGCGACGTTTTTGCGGAGTGTCCTTTATTATTTCTATTTCGTCGGGCGAGAACAAAACGGTGGTGATGACGCCCATCAGTTCGCCTATCCGCGTTATCGGCATGCCGTTTATCGCGACGCGCTTATTCACCGCACTGTCAAGCACGATTTCCACGGTTTTTTCGCCGACCCGTTTATTAACCGCCACTTTTATCCGTCCGCGCTCGTGTCCCCAGCCGATAAGTTCCTTATCGCGCGGAGTGCGCATGCTCTTGCCTAAACTTGAAAAGTACACCGCTTCCAAAAGATTGGTTTTTCCCTGCGCGTTGTCGCCCGAAATTACGTTTACGCCGGGCGAAAACTCCACCTTTTGCGAAAGGTAGTTGCGGAAATAATTGAGTTCGAGTGTGCGGACGTTCATAACGAAATTATAGCATATTATCTTTTTTTTGTAAAGTTAAGCGGACAAAGTAAGCGATTTTTTTGTAAACTATTAAAACGTTTTTTTGAGCGCAAAAAGAAAAGCAAAAAAGAAAAAATCCCGCAGCCGTGGTAGCGACTCCGGGATTTGCGTTTTGGCGTAAAGTTTTCTTAACGCTTTTGGTTTTTATTTGTTTTCTTCTTCGGGCTTGTCGGCAGCGACGGTTGCT
This sequence comes from uncultured Clostridia bacterium, assembly GCA_934229275.1. Lineage (GTDB taxonomy): Bacteria > Bacillota > Clostridia > Christensenellales > Pumilibacteraceae > Neoclostridium. The sequence goes on from CAKQDN010000016.1 coordinate 39,265, forward strand.
TCAGCAGCAGCGGCGGTTTCGGTTTTTTCTTTCTTCTTGCTGCCGATGTTGACGAGCAGGTTTACGAGGATGCCGAGGATGAGCGCGCAAGCAACTTCGGTGATGGTGATCTGACCGATTTTAAGCGACATTCCGCCAACGCCTGCGATGAGTATTACGCATACGACGAAGAGGTTTTTGTTGTCGCCGAGGTCAACCTGCTGTATCATCTTCAAGCCGGATACTGCGATGAAGCCGTACAGAGCTATGCAC
>CAKQDN010000017.1 GCA_934229275.1 uncultured Clostridia bacterium
AAATAAGGAAAACCATAATGCCGATCGCTTACAAATATTCGATCGATCAAATTATCGACGCGTGTAATTATTACGCCGAAAAAACCGGAAGAAGAACGTCGTTCGAATTTACTATGATTAAAGACAGTAATATGGGGCATTTCGACGCGCTGCGACTTGCGGATCTGGCGAAAAAAGCAAAGGCTCACGTCAATCTCATTATGCTGAACTATGTAAAAGAGAAACACGTAAAAGGATGTTCGGAAGCGGATGCGCAGAAGTTTTGCGAAAAACTGACCAACATGGGTGTTAATGCCACGATAAGACGCTCGAAGGGAGGCGACGTCGGCGGCGCATGCGGACAACTCAGGCGTAAATATCTGGAGGAAAAGCATGATTGATTTTTCTCGTTCGTACCGCGTCGTCAAAGCCGGTAATTTCCGATTCGAAGTCGATACGCCCGACGGAATAGTCGTTTGCGTTTCGAGAAAAAAAGTTAAGCGCAGCGGCGACGTGCTTGTCGGAGATCTTGTATATCTCGAAAACGCAGACGGAGAACTTACGATAAAAGCGGTCGAAAAGCGCCGCAACAGTCTTATTCGCCCGGCTATAGCCAACGTCGATCAGATTGCGCTTCTCATATCTCCGGTGCCCGAGCCCGACTATTTTCTTGTAGATAAACTCATTCTCAATTGTCATGCGGAAAAAATCGACTGTATTCTGTGCGTCAATAAAACCGATATTAAGGATTTGTCCGACGAGGTCGAAAAACAGTATGCTCACGCTGTTAAGGCAATAGTTTCCGTAAACGCGCAATCGGGCGACGTTAAAAATCTGCTTCCGCTGCTTAAAGGTAAAATCACTTGTTTTGCGGGACAATCGGCGGTCGGGAAATCCTCACTGTGCAATGCTCTGATCGGAACGAATTCTTTCGAAGTGGGCGAATTGAGCGAAAAAATTCTGCGAGGAAAGAATACTACGACCGCGGCATTGCTCGTGCGGATAGCGGAAAACTCGTTTATAGCGGATACGCCCGGATTCAGTATGCTCGACGTGTTTAAGGTACGCGCCGACGAACTCGACTTGTATTACGACGAATACGTAAGTCTTTCCGGCAAATGCAAATATCACAGATGCACGCATATTTCCGAACCTGATTGCGAAGTAAAACGCAAAGTGGAGTCGGGCGAACTGTCGCCGCTTCGCTACGAAAGATATAAAACGCTTTTGCAAACTCTTAAAAACGATAAAAGATACTAAGGAGCACAAATATGAAAACACTTATAGCACCTTCGATACTCAGCGCCGATTTTTCCGAGATGGGAGCGGCAATCGAAAAAATAACCGCGGCAGGAGCGGATCTCGTTCATTGCGACGTTATGGACGGAATCTTCGTTCCGAATATCACGTTCGGACCGAAGATGATTAAAGACATTCGCAAAAAAACGACTTTGCCGCTCGACGTTCACCTCATGATAGTAAACCCCGAGCGTTATATCAAACAGTTTGCCGAAGCAGGCGCCGATTACATCACTATACATTACGAAGCCACGGACAAGATTTCCGAAACGCTTGACGATATAAGAGCGCACGGCGTTAAAAGCGGACTCGTAATCAATCCCGACACGGACGTCGAGGTGATAGAGCCGTACCTTAATAAGTGCGACATGATTCTTATTATGAGCGTATATCCCGGATTCGGAGGTCAGAAATATATCGAAGGCTCGACCGAAAAACTCGTCAGGGCTAAGCAACTGATAAAGCAGTCGGGACTGGATATAAGACTGGAAATCGACGGAGGAATAACTGCCGGTAACGTTTCGGAAGCGATAGCGGCCGGAGCGGACACTATAGTTGCCGGCAGCGCGGTTTTCGGAGCGGAAGATACCGCGGCGGCTATAAGCGCGCTAAGAAAATAATAGCGGAGTAATTAAAAATAAAAACGCGTTCTTCATGCCTTTCGGTGACACGGAAACGCGTTTTTTCATATAATTATACAAACGACGGAGGTGTGAGCAATGAAAATTTACTGCTTTAAAGCGCCGCCGATTATAAGCGGCTTGCTGCGACTGTTGTTTTGTCGCAAGAAGGAGAAAAATTAGCAGTTGTCGTAAAAATAAAACGCGCTTCCCACAAAAAGAAACGCGTTTTGTTTTTTACTTTTGCATAAAAATTACAGAGAATTTTTATTGGTACGAAGACAGCGAGTGCAAACGTATTCGTTGGATTCAACACCGTTGATTTCAACCTTAACCTTATGCACGTTAGCGCTGAAAGTACGCTTGGTTCTACGGTTGGAATGGCTTACATTGTTACCGCTTACTTTGCCTTTGCCGCAAATGACACATACTTTGCTCATAGGAAGCACCTCCTCAAGATTTTTTGACTTACTCGCATAGTATATCATAAATTTACAGATAAATCAAGCGAATTGACCGCATTTTTCCAAAATTCTTACATATAATTAAAACGGAAGCCCGAGAAATGTGAAATTTTTTGCTTTTTGCTCTAATTCGGTTGCTTTTTTTGCGCGGATATAGTAGAATTAGGTGTACATAGTTGTTTCGGGAGGTCTTATGAGCGTAAGCACGTCCAATGCATACGGCAGAATCACGGTAACTGAAGAAGCGATTGCGCAGGTTGCCGGCAGTTCGGCGTTGGAGTGTTACGGCATAGTGGACATGATTTCCAAGCGGTTTACCGACAGTCTGTCGGACATGCTGAAAAAACAAAAAGTATCCCGAGGCGTGCGTGTATTTACTAACGGAGACAGAATTTACATTGATTTATATGTCGTGATTAAATACGGACTTTCCATTGAAGCGGTATCGCAGTCGCTACGGCGCGCGGTAAAGTATAACGTGGAAAGATTTACCGGTATGGTCGTAGACGACATAAACATTAACGTCGTAGGCGTTAGAGTTTAACTTATCGGAGGTTTGTTAATGATAAAATCAGTTAACGGCGCAACTTTTCGCAGAATGATTTTAAGCGGTTCGAAAACGCTTAGTGCAAATAAAGATTATGTGGACTCGCTTAACGTGTTCCCGGTTCCCGACGGCGATACCGGAACAAATATGTCGATGACCGTCGCATCGGCGGCTAGAGAAGTGAGCGAATGTTCGAACAACTCGATGGCTTCGCTGTGCGCGGCATTTTCGAAAGGCGCACTTAAAGGCGCTCGCGGTAACAGCGGCGTTATTACCAGTCAGATAGTAAAAGGAATTACGGACGTTCTGTCCGCTAAAGAAGAATTCACCGCAAAAGACTTTGCGAACGCTCTATCCAAGGGTACGGAAGTCGCATACAAAGCGGTGACCAAGCCGAAGGAAGGTACGATACTCTCGGTCGTAAGAGCGATGAGCGAAGCCGCTACTTCCATGAACAAAAGAAACGTCGATTTCAGCAACTTCCTTACGAAAGTTATCGAAGCCGGCGAAGAAATGCTTAAAAAGACGCCCGAAATGTTGCCTGTGCTTAAAAAAGCCGGCGTCGTAGACGCAGGCGGAAGAGGACTTCTGATTCTGTTCCAGGGCTTCAACGCAGTGTTTCAGGGCGAAGAAGATTTGACTCTTACGTTCGACGATACCGCAGCAGCACCCGAAACCGATGCTAAATACAGCGAGGAAGCACATTTCGATTATAACGATCTTGCGGAAATTCAGTTCGCTTATTGCACAGAATTTTTCATCGTCAACTTATATAAGAAAACTACCGAAGCGGATATCGACCGTTTCCGCGAAATGCTTATGCAGATAGGCGATTGCGTGCTTGTCATCGGAGATCTTTCGATGGTCAAGGTGCATGTACATTCCAATCAACCCGGCGAAGTTCTTACCGCGGCGCTCAAATTGGGCGAACTCGACAGTCTTAAAATCGAGAACATGCTGCAACAGAACAGAAAACTCATCGGTAAGAAAAAGGTCGAACTCAAACCGTACGGTATCGTTTCCGTTTGCGCGGGCGAAGGCATTTCGGCAATTTTCAAAGAACTTATGTGCGACAGCGTAATCGAAGGCGGTCAGACGATGAATCCCAGCGCCGACGATATTGCAAAGGCTTGCGATAAGGTAAACGCGAAAGATATTTTCGTGTTCCCGAACAATAAAAATATTATTCTTGCCGCAGAACAGGCAAAAGCGCTCAGCAACCGCAAACTTCATATAATTCCCAGCCGCAGCGTGCCGCAGGGTCTTGCAGCGTTGCTTGCATTCGATCCCGACGGAACGGTTGCCGCAAACGAAAAGTCAATGACGGAAGCCATGGATACCGTAAAATCCGGCGCAGTTACTTATGCCGTCAGAAGTACGGAGATCGACAACCTCAAACTCAACGAAGGCGATATCATCGGTATGGACGCCCACACAATCGTTTCCAAAGGTGACAGCGTTTCGGAAGTCGCTAAACAGTTGGTCGAAAAGTTGGTAGACGAGGACAGCAGTTGCATTTCTCTTTATTTCGGTAACAACGTAACCGAAGAAGAAGCGAACGCAATCGCTGCGGAACTTTCGGAAGAGTATCCCGATTGTGACGTAGATTGCCATTTCGGAGGTCAGCCTCTGTACTACTATCTGGTGTCGGTAGAATAAAAGTTTTCCACTGAAAAGTCGAGGTTATCCACAAAACGCTGTGGATAACCTCTCGTTTTATAAAAAACAAGGTAAAAAATGCAACTGAGCGACATTAAAGGCTTAAAAGAAAAAAGGATCGAATGTCTTGAGAGGGCCGGAATAACCACGCCGATGGATCTCGTTTCCTATTTTCCCGCAAAATACGTTAATCTCACTAATTACACGGATTTTCAGACGGTTAAAGACGGCGACGACGTGTTGTTTTCCGTGGTATTTAAGGAAAAGCCGAAAACCTCTTATATTCGTAAAAATCTTTGCCTTGTTAAGGTTAAATTCGAAGTAAACGGAAAAAACGTCCGGTGCACTTGGTTTAATCAGAAATACTTCGCGTCATCCGTTGTGGTCGGCGAGCGCTATTATATAATAGGAAAAGCAAAAATCGAAAATAACACCGTGTTTGTCAATGCTCCGAAAGCAGTACGAGAAAGCAAATGCAACGGAAATTTTCTGGTTATTTATCGCCCGATAAAAGATATGTCGGGCTCGGTTATCGCCGCTTCGATACGTCAGGCGCTCGATAAAATGGAAATAGTCAGTTTCATCCCCGACGAGATTCGCGAGCGTTACGATCTGATGTCGCTGAAAAACGCGTATAAGGCTATTCACGAGCCGCAGTCGCTCGAACAAATCGAAAAGGCAAAACGTAGCGTGGGAATCGAATACGTAAACTATACTCTGTGCGTTTACGATATTATAAATAAGGCTTCGAAAACCGATAAAAAGCAGGTCTATGCCGATTGCGAAAAGCAAATGCGTCTTAAAATTTCACAGTTGCCGTTCGGTCTGACGGAAGGGCAGAAAAGAGCGCTCGGCGAAATAATCGCGGATATGAAAAATCCCATGTGCATGAATAGATTTTTGCAGGGCGACGTGGGCAGCGGAAAAACGATAGTTGCGTTTCTTGCGATGTATTTTGCAGGGCTTTCCGGCTATCAGAGCGCGATGATGTGTCCGACGGAACTATTGTCGCAGCAGCATTACGCCAATTTTTTGCGTGTTTTTCCCGAATTTAAGGATAAAACGTGCTTGATTGCGTCTTCATTGAAAAAGAGCGAAAGACAGTTTTTGGCGGACGGCATACGGCGCGGCGATTATCGTTTCGTTATCGGAACTCACTCGGTTTTTTCCGACGACGTAGTTTTTAAAAATCTGTCGCTCGTAATAACCGACGAGCAGCACCGATTCGGCGTCAATCAGCGCAGCAGTCTTGAAAATAAAGCGGAAAATGCCGATTGTCTGGTCATGTCGGCGACTCCGATCCCGAGAACGCTTGCGCTAACGCTGTACGGCGATCTGAAACGCAGCGTAATAGACGGCGTGCCGCCTAAAAAAGCGTCGGTGACTACTAAAATAGTACCGTCACGAAAAATCGACGATATGTGGCGTTACTTCGTGCAATGTGCCGAGCGCGACGAGCGAACCTACGTCGTTTGTCCCCGTATCGACGAAGACGAAGAAAGCAATCTCGTTTCGTGCAAAAAAATGTATGCGGAAAAGAAAGCGCTCGGGTCGTATGTCGGACTTTTGCACGGACAAATGTCCGAAAAAGAAAAAAACAAAGCAATGCTCGATTTTGCGAGCGGTAAAATAAAAATATTGATTTCCACGACGGTTGTCGAAGTGGGCGTGGACGTTCCCGAGGCAGTAAATATCGCCGTTTACAATGCCGAACGCTACGGACTAAGTCAATTGCACCAATTGAGAGGAAGAGTGGGGCGCGGCAGTAAAAACGGGTATTGCTTTCTTATCGCCGAGGATGTAAGTACCGACGCGGAAGAACGCTTGCGTTATCTCGAAAAATGTTCGGACGGGTTTGCGCTCGCCGAATACGATTTCGAAAATCGCGGTGCCGGCGACTTTTTGGGCTTATCCCAGCACGGAAAAAGCGATTTGCCCGTGAGACCCGAAGATCTTGCGATTGCAAAAAGTATATCTCTCGAAGTGCTTGCCGACGAAACGATAAAAAACGAAATTGCCGCTACCATAAAAGACAACAGGTACGAGTATTATAAAAAGATAACGTTGAATTAGATTACAACCACAAAAGATGAGTAAACCGAGAATAGTAAATTTCAGAACGTTTGCCTTTGCCGCAGCGGCATGTGCTATTGCGGTATTTTCGTTTACTCTTTTTTACAAAAATATCGCTTGGGGAATAATTCTCGCCGTTGCGGTTCTTGTCGGCGTATTGACGTTGGCTCTTTTGAACCGTAAAAATGCCGTGAAAGCAGTGGGATATACGATTGTTCTGGCTCTGTTTGCGGTTACATTCGTTTCGTGCATACTTACCGCTGCGGAACACAAAAATTATAACCTTATAGATGACGAAAAACAATCGAATTTTAATCTGCATGGGACGGTGGAGGAAGTTTACGACGACGGACTGAATAAAAGTCTGCTGGTTCGTTCTGATAAAGGCAAAAAATACGGTAACGTCATGCTTTATTTATCGGAACGGTACTTGGGCGAAATCGATGCCGACGAAATAGAAGTCGGAGACAGAATTAATGCCGTGATTTCTCTCAAAAAGAATGAATTTTTAAGCGGCGGAGAGGTGAACGGTTATTTTTATCGGCTTGACGTGCGCTACACAGCGTATGCCGATAAGGACGATTTTGTGGTAACGAAAGCGGATTCTATTGCGTTTTTCGATTATTTACGAGCAAATATTAAGCGCATTTTTGTTGATAATCTCGGAACGGAATACGGTAACGTCGCATACGGTATGATCGTCGGAGACAAAAGTCAGTTGAATTTCGAAATCAAAAGCGGTTTTTCCGCAGCGGGAATCGGACATATTCTTGCGGTTTCGGGTCTGCACGTTATGTTCCTCGCGACCATAATTTCGTTTGTATGTAAATTGTTCAAAATGCGAAGAGTAACCAATTTTGTCGTTACGGCTTCGATACTGCTATTATATAACGTGCTGGTCGGGTTTACCGCCTCGGTCGTTCGCGCGACTATCATGAGTTTGTGCCTGCTGTTTGCTTCGGCAATCGGAGAACGCAACGACGGACTGAATAACTTGGGACTTGCGTGTTCAGTGTATATTGTCGCACGTCCGTTTTCGCTGTTCGACGTCGGCTTTGTTTTGAGCGTTACCGCCGTTTTGGGTATAATTTTCTTCAATCGCCCGATAAGCAATTTTTTCAGGCGGATTTGCAAAAACAAACTCGGAAAACTGACCGATGCCGTCGCTCTTCCGCTTTCCGCGCAAATCGGAATAACGCCGGCAATGCTGTACTATTTCGAGAAAGTATCCGTGTATTCCGTGGTCGCGAATTTTTTATTATCGTATGTGATAATGTTTACGTTCATCGCGTTGTTCGTCGCTATGGTAATCGTGCTTATTCTGCCGTTTGCCGGAGTGCTTGTAAAAGCGGCATATCCCGGGATATTTATTCTCGACAGAACGTCCGAAGCAATATCGAGATTGCCTTTTAGCGAGATAACGGTTTTCACAACCGCATTTGTGCTTACGCTATATGTCGCATTCTTTTTGATGAGCAGATTTTTTATGTCACGGAAATTCAAACCGTATGTCGTCATCGCTTGCATTTTATATTGCGTTTCTGTTATCGTCATCGGGAATTTGCCGTTCGGCATTAAGGCGAACAGGCTGTATTGCTATCCCGACGATTACGGAAGAGTGGTAAGCGTCGTTACTTTTAAAAACAATCGCACGGCTCTCGTTGCGGACTTGACTGGACGAGAAAATCTGACCGATCGTTTGCGAGTGCTGAAAGTAAGAAAACTCGACGAAGTGATCCTGCACGGGATGGACTATTCGATTGCAAAAGAAATAGTGCTGCTTTCGGATAAAACCGATATAGGAACGATTTATGTGGACGAATATACCGAAGCGGTGCAACTGCTTGATAAGTACGGAATAGAGTGCGTTGTATTGAAAGCGGGCGAGCGGTCGGCTCTCGGATTTTCGTTCGAAAAATATGACGAATCGACGCTTGTGAAATTAAGTCATTTGGAAAACGTTTTGTTTGTTCCGAGCGGATTCGTTTTATCGGGAGAAGCGATTGACGAGTTTTCCGACTGCACGGTGTTTCGGATAATGAAAGAGAGCGACTTGGACGGAAAAACAGCGCTGAATAATAAGATTTCGGAAGACGAAACCTATTATTACGACTTTGAAAGCGGAAAGATAGAAAAAATTGATTAAAGATTTGAAAAAAGCACTCTAAAACTGTTGACAAAACCGGTATTTTTTACTATAATATTATAGCATTTGAGTTTAAAGAGGAGGTGCTATTATGGCAGTACCAAAGCATAAAGTTTCCAAAAAGGCGGGAAATTCCCGTTACGCTAACTGGAAAATCTCAACCCCGGCAATTCGCGAGTGCCCCCAGTGCCACGAGAAGATGCTTAATCATAGAGTTTGCAAAAACTGCGGCTACTATGACGGCGTTCAGAGAGTAGAAATTAAAGAAGAAACGAAATAATCACAGTCGGTCTCGCTAATATAATTTTGGTGAGACTGATTTGTTAATCGGGAGTATTTATGAAATTTGTAGTTGACGCTTTCGGTGCGGATAAAGGCGAAGAGGTCGTAGTACGCGGTTGCGTAGACGCGCTCAATCTTCGCAGCGATCTCGAATTGGTTCTCGTCGGAAATGCGGACGTTATAACGCCCATGCTTGCCGCGTGTGCATATGATAAATCGAGATTGGAAGTCGTGGACGCCAAGGATACGATTACCAATAACGAATCGCCTACCGTTGCAATCAAGACAAAAAAACAGTCGTCCATGGTTGTCGCGTGCGAAATTTGCAAAGAACGCGACGACGTTGACGGTATTATTTCGGCAGGAAGCACGGGAGCAGTGCTTACGGGCGCTATATTTAAAATAGGCAGAATTCCGGGAGTATTACGCCCTGCGTTGTCGCCGCTCGTCCCCATGGGCGACGGCAGGTATCTTGCTATTTGCGATTGCGGAGCGAATATGGATTGCCGTCCCGAATACCTCGCGCAGTTCGCAATAATGGCTTCGTGCTTTATGAAAGCGGTTTCGGGAGTCGAAAATCCGAAGGTTGCGCTCGTTTCCGTAGGCGATGAGGACAAAAAAGGGAACGAACTTACGCATGCGGCGTTTCCGCTTATCAAAGCAACCGGCGTAAATTTCGTAGGCAATATGGAGGCGAGATACGCGCTTTCCGGCAATTACGACGTTATCGTGTGCGACGGTTTTGTGGGTAACGTGCTTTTAAAAACGATCGAAGGCACCGCGCTTTACGTTATGCGATCGCTTAAACGCGAGATCATGCAATCCAAAAAGGCTAAATTCGGCGCGATTTTCATGAAAGGAGCGTTCGGTAAACTGAAAAATCAGATGGATTATCAGAAAGTCGGCGGAGCGTGCCTGTTGGGGACTAAGAAAATAGTTGTCAAAGCACACGGCTCGTCATCTGCCGAAGCAATATGCGCGTCTATAATTACCGCTTGTAAACTTAAAGATAAAAGGTTTATCGAAGTGACGGCAGAAAGCATCAAAGCGCATAAACAAAGTCTTGAAACCGCGAAAACCGAACAATCCGATGCGGAATAATGAAAGAATTCGACGTTAAAAAAGTCGAACAAATCATCGACTATCATTTTCGCGACGAAAACCTGCTTATAACGGCGCTTACGCACAGTTCGTTCGTCAACGAGCACGATAACTGCTGCAGTTACGAAAAACTCGAGTTTCTCGGAGACAGCGTTCTGAATTTTATTATTGCGGAAAAACTGTACAAAAAGGCAGAAAGCGAGGGCGAAATGACGCAAAAACGCGCCGTAATGGTTTCTCGCGAGCCGCTATGTCGTTCCGTGAACGAAATGGGACTTTACGAGTTCGTTCGGTTCGGAAACGGAACGGATAAAGACGAAGGATTGTCGGTTAAAACCCAGTCCGACATTTTCGAATCCGTGCTTGCCGCGATTTATCTCGACAGCGGCAGTATCGAAAAAGCGACGGCTTTCGTAAACAAACACTTGTCCGTCTTGCCCGACGCGCAGTCGATCGACTATAAAAGTCGGTTGCAGGAATACGCACAGGCAAATAAGATGCCGCTCGTGTACTCCGAGCCTGTACGAGAAGGCGAACTTAATCGCCCGTATTTCGAAGCGGAAGTCATTCTCGATAATCGATATAAAGGCAAAGGAACGGGCAGAAGCAAAAAAGAAGCGCAGCAATTTGCGGCAAAACAGATATATCTCGAAGTAAACAAATCGAAATAATCGTCTTAGTAGTCGCTCGAATAACAAGAAAGAACAAACGCTTGCAGATATGCGGCGTTTTTTTCTTGCTTTTATTTGCCGAAAATGTTATAATATTATAAAAGTAAAAGTTTAAGAGGATTGATCTGTTTTGAAACTGAAACGCATTGAAATCTACGGCTTCAAGTCGTTTGCGGATAAATACGAAATACCGTTCGAAGGCGGCATAACCGCTATAGTCGGACCTAACGGTTGCGGAAAAAGTAACGTTGCCGATTCCGTTCGCTGGGTGCTCGGGGAGCAGTCGGCTAAACTTCTCCGCGGCTCGTCTATGCAGGACGTTATTTTTAACGGTACCGAAAAACGTAAATCCATGTCGTATTGTGAGGTTGCGCTCGTTTTCGACAACCGCGAAAAATTGTTCCCGGCACTCGATTACGACGAAGTTGTTATTTCGCGTAAATTATATCGTTCGGGCGAGAGCGAATACGCAGTAAACCGTACGCCTTGTCGGCTTAAAGACATAACCGAGTATTTGCGCGACGCCGGAATGGGCAGAGAGGGTTACTCTATTATCGGACAAGGCAGAGTGGACGAATTGTTGTCGGCAAAACCGGAGGACAGACGCGCCATATTCGAAGAAGCCGCAGGAATTTCGAAGTTTAAGGCAAGAAAACTCGAAGCCGAGCGTAAACTCGCCAGAACGAGGGATAATCTCGAAAAAGTTTCGCTTGTGCTTGACGAAAAAGAAAAAATGCTCGAACCGCTTCGCAAGCAAGCCGAAACGGCTAAAAAATGGCTCGAACTGCGCGAACAACTCAAATACCACGAGATCAATACATACGTTCATCAATACGAAACGGCTTCGTCGGCAAAACAAAAAATCAGCGAAAAACTCGACGGCGTAAATCAGGCGTTATCTCTTAAAACGCAGCAATACGAACAGAAAATCGGCGATTACAACGAGTCGATGTACAATATGAATTCGGTGGATAAAAACATCGAAAGTTTAAGAAACGAACTGCTCGAACTCACCGTTGGCTTGGAAAAACAAGCCGGCAACATAAAAGTGTTGCAGGAGCGTATCTCTGCATTCAAGGCTCAAGCAGACAGATTAAGAGAAGATAACTCGGCGCTCGAAGATAAAAAATCGGATTTGAAAAATAAAACCGACGTTCTTAAAGATAAGAAAACTTTGCTCGAAAAACAAGCGGGGCAAATGGCTGCGGAAGAAGAAAAGATAAAGTCCGACTATCTCGAAACGGTTGCAAAATTAACCGAAAAGGAAAACGAGCAGCAGTTTAACCAGCAATCTTTGCTCGAAGCGATGGATAAACTTGCCGAAATCAAGTCGAATTTGTCGCGTCTCGAGGCGGAAAAAACCGCTCTTACCGAAGATATCTCCGCATATGAGTCCAATTTAATCATGATGAAAGAGGAGTATGCAACCGAGCGGGCTGATTTTACCGCTCTTTCCGCATGGCTTACCGAAAACGCCGAAGCATATGCTCAAAATAAAGAAAAATTAAAATCTCTTATTTCGCAAAATAACGAAGTTTTGTCCGAAGTGTCTGCGCTGACCGACAAAACCGAAGTACTCGGCGAAAAGTTTATCGCCGCAAAGTCGCGCCAGAAAATTCTTAACGAAATGCGCACCGCATTCGAAGGTTATACGTTCAGCGTTAAAAATCTGCTTCGCGACGCAAAAGAGGATAAAGCATTGTCGGATAAAATTCAGGGGGTCGTGGCGCAAGTCATTTCTATGGATCGCAAATTCGAAACGGCAATCGAAACCGCGCTCGGCGGCGCGATGCAGAACATTATCACTGCCGACGAGGACGACGCAAAAAAACTTATCGAATATCTCAAACTCAAAAAGTACGGCAGAGTGACTTTCTTGCCGATGAATGCGATAAAGCCGCGTTTTATCGATCCGTCGTACAGTCGTGCGCTTTCCGCAAACGGCTGCTACGGAGTCGCGGATTCGCTTGTGCGTTACGACGCAAAGTTCGACAGGGTTATCAAAGGCTTGCTCGGCGGAACGGTCATCGTCGAAAATATGGACGTTGCGGTATCTTTGGCACGCTCTACGAAATATGCGTTTAAAATCGTCACGCTCGAAGGCGACGTTATCAATCCGCAGGGATCGATTACCGGCGGAAGCAAGAAAAACGATATTGCCAACATTTTCAGCCACGAACGCGAACTTGCCGAACTCAACGAAAAAATCGCTAAAGCCGAAGTGATTCTTACCGCAGCCGAAAACGATAAAAAAGCAAAAATCGAGGTTCACGAGCAGATAGAAAAGCAGATAAACGATATTCGTTCCGAAATACATTCGCAGGAAGTCGAGTCTGCGGCTAAAACCGAAAATAAGAATAAAAGCGAGCAAACCATCGGCGAACTCGAATCGGAAATGCGCGTTACCGAGAACAATCTGGAAGAAGCGAAGCACAAACTCGCAAAAATCGACGACGATCTCGGTAGCGTGGCGAAACTCGAAAATCTGATTTCTTCCAAAACACAGGACACCAAAGACAGCGATAAAGAAAATCAGCAATTATTCGATAATCTCAAAAAGAGCCGAGATCTTTTGAACGAACAACTTACGGCTAAAAAAATGGAGCGCGCAGCCGTTCTCGGTGATCTGAAAACGTGTGAAGACACGATTGAAAGACTGCTTGGCGAAATCAACGCGTGCGCAGGCGAAATTACCGAAAACGACGCCGAAATCGCAGAGAACGACGCTCAGGCGGACGCTATCGCAAAAGCCATCGAACAGGCTGCTATGAACGAAAGTAAAGTCGATGCCGGCAGAGTGGACGAAATCCGCGCTAAACTCGGCAATCTCGACGCATACAAAGCGGATTTGCAGCAAAAAGTTGCCGATCTCGACCAAAGTCGTCAGCAACTCATGGGCGAACTGCAAAATTTGCGCGACGAACGCACGAAACAGGAAATGTTACTGCTCAAAGTAGACGAAGACATCGAGAAAATGCAGAATAATATTTTCGAGCAGTACCAGTTGTCGTACGAAACTTGTTTACCGTTTAAAGATCCAGAATATGACGCTCAGCAAGGTTTGCCGCTCATCGGCAAATTAAGACGTCAGATGTCTGCACTCGGAAACATAAACGTGGACGCGATAGAACAAAGTCAGGAACTGTCTGTAAGTTACGAAGAGGAAAGCGCGCGCCGCGACGATCTCGTAAAAGCCGAAGAGGACATGGTTAAGATCATCAAGGATTTAAGCACCGAAATGCTGTCCAGATTCGAAAGTCAGTTTCAGCAAATACGAGTCAATTTTATTAAAATATTCAAGGAACTGTTCAACGGCGGTACAGCCGATCTTATTTTGCAGGACAGCGACGACCTGCTCGAAGCGGGAATTGAAATCGTGGCACAGCCGCCTGAAAAGAAATTGCAGTCCATTACGCTGTTGTCCGGCGGAGAAAAAGCGCTCACCGCAATCGCGATATTGTTCGCTATTCTGCGATTAAAGCCGATGCCGTTCTGTATCCTCGACGAAATAGAAGCGGCTCTCGACGACGCAAACGCAGGCAGATTCGCAAAATATCTGCGCCGTTTCAGCGAAGAAACGCAGTTCGTCGTGATAACTCACCGTAAGCCTACTATGGAACTTGCGGATAATCTGTACGGCGTTACGATGGAAGAAAAAGGCGTAAGTAAGATCGTGTCCGTGCAACTGAGCGAAGCGGTTTCGGTTGCCGAACCGGCATAAATAACAGGAGTTTAAATGGGAATTTTTGCTAAAATAAAAGAAGGTCTTAAAAAAACGAAAGAGAAAATCGCCTACGGTTTTAACAAACTGTTTACCGGCGGCGTTCTCAACGACGATTTTTACGACGAACTTGAAGAAGTTTTGCTCACCGCCGACGTCGGAGCGCAGACAACCGAGCGTATTCTTGACGAACTGCGCGAGGCTATCGACGAGAGTCTGATCCGTGACCGAGCGGTTGCGAAAGAAAAACTTAAAGAAATTATGGTAAATATTCTCGAGGAGAACGAAAAACCGGAATACGAATATCCGCTCGTTCTTCTCGTTGCGGGAGTAAACGGCGTGGGTAAAACCACCGCAATGGGTAAACTTGCCAAAAAGTTCAAAAGCGAAGGTCACGACGTTTTGCTCGTTGCTGCGGATACTTTCCGTGCGGCGGCAGCCGACCAACTTTCGGTTTGGGCGGAGCGCGCAGGCGTTCGAATAGTGCGTCAGGGCGAGGGGGCCGATCCTGCGGCGGTGGTGTTCGACGCGCTAACCAGTGCGAAAAGCAAAGGCAACGACGTTATTCTAATCGATACCGCCGGCAGACTGCACAACAAGAAAAATCTTGTCGAAGAACTTAAAAAAATCGAACGCGTCATCGATCGCGAGATGCCGGACGCATTGAAACTAAACTATATCGTGCTCGATGCCACGACCGGGCAGAACGCAATTTCGCAGGTCGAAGTCTTTGATGAAGCGATCGACATCGACGGCGTTATTCTCACCAAACTCGACGGAACGGCAAAAGGCGGAGTCGTTTTGGGACTTGCCGGCGAAACCTATACGCCCGTTGTGTATATCGGAGTGGGCGAAGGTATCGACGATTTGCAGGATTTCGACGCAAAACAGTTCGTTGACGCTATATTCGATTGATTTTTATTGAAAAAACGCTTGACAAAGAAGCGGAATATCTGTATAATAGGTACTGTAAAGTAAATTTACTTTACAGTATTTTGTTTTCGAGGCGAATCATGCAAAAAGATTTGACTATCGGCGTGTTGAACGAAATTTACGGAAAATTTCTTACCGCGCGTCAAAGCGAAATCGTTTCGCAATACTTCGACTTTGATCTGTCCTTGCAGGAAATATCCGAAAATCTCGGAATATCCCGTCAGGCCGTTCTCGACACGGTCAAGAAAAGCAGCGAGCAACTTTATCGCTTTGAAAAAGAATTGGAAGTGTTTGCAACTCGCAGTTCTGTCGAAAAAGCGATCGAGTTTCTTGAAAACGGCGACGACGTAAGCGCAATGCGTACGCTTAAAAACATTATCGATAAGGAGTAGACATGGCTTTATTCGGCAATCTTTCCGAAAAACTGAATAACATTTTCGGCAAACTGCGTTCGAAAGGTCGCTTGTCCGAACAGGATATAAAGCAGGCTATGCGCGAAATACGCGTGGCTCTTTTGGAAGCGGACGTGAATTTCGGCGTTGTCAAGCAGTTTATCGCGTCGGTAAGCGAAAAGGCGGTGGGCGAAGACATTATGAAAAGTCTTACTCCCGGTCAGCAGGTCGTAAAAATAGTAAACGACGAGTTGATTTCGCTTATGGGTAGCACGAACGCTAAACTCGAAGTCAGCCCCAAACCTCCGACTGTTATAATGATGTGCGGTCTGCAGGGTGCCGGTAAAACGACTATGTGCGGCAAACTTGCGTTAAACCTTATAAAGCAAGGCAAAAAGCCGCTGTTGTGCGCGTGTGACATCTATCGTCCCGCTGCAATAAACCAACTTAAAATAGTGGGAAGAAGCGTGGGTGCCGAAGTGTTCGAAAAAGGCACACAGTCGCCTGTAAAAACGGCGAAACAGGCAATCGAATACGCCGAAAGCAAAGGACTTAACACCGTAATAATCGATACGGCTGGCAGACTTCATATCGACGAAGAACTGATGAACGAGTTGATAGAAGTGAAAAAAGCCGTGCAGCCGACCGAAATACTCCTCGTCGTTGACGCGATGACCGGTCAGGATGCCGTAAACGTCGCTAAGTCTTTCGACGAGCAACTCGATATTTCGGGCGTTATTTTAACTAAACTCGACGGCGACACGAGAGGCGGTGCGGCGCTTTCCATTCGCGCGGTAACCGGCAAACCGATCAAGTTCTGCGGCGTCGGCGAAAAAATGAGCGATCTCGAACCGTTCTATCCCGACCGTATGGCGTCGAGAATACTCGGTATGGGCGACGTTCTCACTCTCATCGAAAAAGCGCAGGCAGCCGTTTCCGAAGAGCAACTCAAAGACATGGAAAAGCGCATGCTGCAAGCCAAGTTCACGCTCGACG
Source organism: uncultured Clostridia bacterium (assembly GCA_934229275.1). Taxonomy (GTDB): domain Bacteria; phylum Bacillota; class Clostridia; order Christensenellales; family Pumilibacteraceae; genus Neoclostridium. The sequence goes on from CAKQDN010000017.1 coordinate 16,884, forward strand.
ACTTCCTCGTTCAGTTCGAAAGCATCAAAAAGATGGGCGGAGTTAAAGATATAATCGGAATGATGCCCGGCATGACCGGAATGAAAATTAAGGACGGCGACATCAACGAGAAACTCATCGATACTTACAAGGCAATCATATGCTCCATGACCAAAAAAGAGCGCGACAATCCCGACATCATCAAATCGTCGCGAAGAAAGCGTATCGCAGCCGGCAGCGGAACGAGTATTCAGCGAGTCAATCAACTTTTGAAACAGTACGAGCAGGCTAAAACAATGATGAAGTCGATGAAAAACAACAAAAAATTCAGAATGCCTTTCTGAAATCAAACAGTCTAAAATTTGTGGAAACACTTTAAATACAGGAGAATAAAAAAATGGCAGTTAAAATGAGATTGACCCGTATGGGCGACAAGAAGAACCCGATGTACCGCGTTATCGTTGCAGATTCGCGCGCACCCCGTGACGGCAAATTCGTCGACATAATCGGAACCTATCATCCCCAGGATCACGAAAACGAAGTAAAACTCGACGTCGAAAAGGCTAAAACCTGGATCGCAAACGGCGCACAGCCCACCGATACCGTAAGAGGTTTGCTCGTTAAGGCAGGCGTGCTCGAAGCAAAGCCCATGCCCGCAAAAACCAACGCTAAGAAAAAGAAGAGCGAGTAAGAGGTAACGTATGACTGAACTCGTAACTTTCATGGTGAAAAGCCTTGTCGATAAAAAGGACGCCGTTGAAGTTACTCTTGCCGACGACGGCGTTATCAACGTAAAAGTGGATAAGGACGATATCGGTAAAGTAATCGGAAAGGACGGACGTATCGCAAAGGCTATCCGCACCATCGTCAAAGCGGTTGCAAACAAGCAGCAGGCTAAATATTCGGTGGTTATACTGGAAGAATAATGAATGATAATATAATAATCGGTCGGGTAATCAAGCCGGTCGGAATCAAGGGTGAAATCAAAGTAACCCCGATAACCAACGATATGCTGCGGTATAAGAAACTCAAAACCGTTTATATTTCGGGCATACCTTATCAAATTCTGTCGTGCAGGTTTGATAAGGCGTTTGTCTTTTTAAAACTAAACGGAGTTTCTACTCGCGACGACGCCGAGAAACTGATAGGCGATTACCTCGAAATAGACAGAGTCAATGCGTTGGTCCCCGAAAACGGCTATCTGATTGCCGATATCGAGGGGTGCAAGATGTTTTTAACCGACGGCGAAGAGATCGGCGTGATAACAGACGTTGCTCAATACGGTGCTGCGGATGTTTTTACGATCGAAGGCAACGGCAAAATATGTCGCTGCCCGTTTCTGAATAAAGTCATCGTTAAAATCGACGTTGACAGCAAAATCGTGATTGCCGATAAAAAAGAATTTGCGGCGGTGTGCGTTTATGAGGATTGACATTTTAACGCTTTTCCCCGAAATGTTTGCGCCTTTGAACGAAAGTATTCTCAAAAGAGCGCAGGATAAGGGCGTTTTGCAGATTAATACTGTGTATATCAGGGATTATTCTCTCGATAAGCACTTAAAGTGCGACGACGCTCCGTTCGGCGGCGGTGCCGGCATGGTAATGACTCCGCAACCGATTTGCGATTGTATCAACAGCGTAGATCCCGAGCGAAAGGCTCATAGAATTTATATGTCGCCCAGAGGTAAACTTCTCACCGTTCCGCGCGCACGCGAATATGCTCAAAAGTACGATTGGCTGCTGATTCTCTGCGGTCACTACGAAGGAATCGATCAGCGAATTATCGATTTATGCATTGACGAGGAAATGTCGATTGGTGATTTTGTGCTTACCGGAGGAGAACTGCCGGCAATGGTGCTTTGCGACGTCGTGTCGCGTTTTGTTCCCGGAGTACTCGGCTGCGACGCGTCCAGCGAGGACGAGAGTTTTTCCGACGGACTGCTCGAATATCCGCAATATACTCGTCCGCAAACGTACGAAGGATTATCGGTGCCGGAAGTGCTGCTTTCGGGGCATCACGAAAATATCGAAAAGTGGCGCCGCGAGCAATCGCTTAAAATCACGAAGCAAAATCGCCCCGATCTATTGGAGAAAAAGTAATGAATATTCATTGGTTTCCCGGGCATATGACAAAATCGCTCCGAATGATGGACGAAAATATCGGTCTTATGGACGCACTTATTTATATTCTCGACGCCCGTGCTCCGCTTGCATGCGTGAACCCGGTTTTTTCGAAATATACCGATAAATTGCCCGTTATTTACGTTCTGAATAAAAGCGATTTGGCTAATTCCGAGCAAACCGAAAAGTGGAAAAAGTATTTCACTTCCGATAAAAGCGCGGCCGTATGTCTTAATAGCACGCAAAACGGCAGCAGCAAGGCTATTTTCGCAATAGCGAAAGATATGTGCAAGGCGGTCATCGATAAAAAAGCGGCGAAAGGTGTTCGCGCAGTGCTTCGTTGCATGGTTATCGGCGTACCGAATTGCGGCAAATCTACGTTTATCAATAATCTGTGCGGAAAAAGCAAGGCAATTGCCGGCAACAAAGCAGGCGTTACTCGCGGAAAACAATGGGTACGAGCAAGCGAATACTTCGAAGTGCTCGACACTCCCGGAACGCTTTATCCTAAATTCGAAAATCAGACTTTTGCACGCCATCTTGCTTACATCGGCAGCATAAAAGACGAAATTGTCGACACTAACGAACTTGCGCTTGAGTTTATCGGTGAAATGACGCAAAAATTTCCGGGCTATCTTTCCGGTAGATACGGAATAGAGGAATCGGGTGACAGTGTTCAGGCGCTATGTGATATTGCGCTTAAACGCGGATTGGTTAAACGCGGCGGAATTGCCGATGAGGATCGTGCATCGATCGCGATCATAGACGATTTCAGAAAAGGCAGAATCGGAAAAATTACGTTGGAGGAATGCCATGAAAACGATTGACTTGTTTGAGTACGATAAAAGTCTGGGCGTAAATTTGCTCGGCGGAATCGACGAAGCCGGAAGAGGACCGCTGTGTGGCCCGGTTGTGTGCGCTTGCTGCGTTATGCCTTACGACGAGATGATAGACGGCATAAACGACAGCAAAAAGGTATCGGAAAAGAAAAGAGAAGAACTGTTCGAAGTAATTAAAAGTAAGGCGATTGCTTATTCCGTTTCGGTCGTTTCACCCGAGGAGATAGACCGTATCAATATTCTTAACGCAACGAAAAAAGGAATGTCGGAATGCGTGGGAAATATAGCGGTTAAACCCGAACTTGTTCTTATCGATGCCGTAAAACTCGATATTCCGATCGCGACAAAACCGATAATCAAAGGGGATGCCACCAGTTACTGTATTGCCGCGGCTTCTATTCTTGCAAAAGTCACGAGGGACAGAATTATGCGCAAGTACGATAAAATGTATCCCGAATTCGGTTTTGCGAAAAATAAAGGATACGGAACCAAACAACATATCGAGGCGATAAAAAAGTACGGATTATGCGAAATTCATCGCCGTACTTTCGTTAAAAATTTCATATGATTAACAATAAAATCAAAGGTTATTGCGGCGAGCAGATTGCAGCCGATTATCTTAAAGAGCACGGGTATATCATTCTCGAAAGAAATTATACGACGTCGGTTGGCGAAATAGACATTATTGCCGCCGGAGAAGGCTATCTTGTGTTTGTCGAAGTGAAGGAAAGACTCAACGAAAACTACGGCAATCCTGCCGAGGCTGTCGTACCCTATAAACAACGTAAGATATGTCAGGTTGCTAGCCAATACATAAGAAAATATCGCAAATTCGACGCAAGCGTGCGCTTCGATATCGTCGAAGTATATCTCGAAGAACGTCGCGTAAATCACATTACCAATGCGTTCGACAGTTATTTGAGATATTAAAAATATCTCATTTTCTGTTATTTTAAGCAAAAATACCTATTTTCAAGTACTATGTGTGACATAGTACTTTATTTTTATTTTCCGATTTCGAAAGTAATTTGAATTCCAAGCATATAGATAGAAAATGAATATGCAGATCGATTTATCAAGGCTTAAAAGTAATGCCGATGTAATTAAAAAAGCGACCGGGCGCAAACTTATTTCTGTCGTAAAAGCAGATGCATACGGTCACGGCGCAATTGAATGCGCCGGGGCGCTCGAGCCTTATTCGGACGCTTTTGCGGTTGCTACGATTCGAGAGGCTCTTGAATTATCTCCGGTTGTCGATAAGGACGTAATCGTTCTTTCTCAAGCGTATGACGGAATGGATTACGCCCGTAATATAGTATTTGCCGCGTATGACGAAAACGGACTTAATTTGCTTAAAAAATCAGGCAGACGCTATATGATCAAAATCGACACGGGTATGAACAGACTGGGATTTTCTTGTAGGCAGTTTTCGGATTTAGCCCGTCAAATCGACTATAAAAACGTATGCGGTGTGTTTACACACATTTTCGATTGTTCGGCAATGCAAACGCAAGTCGAAAAGTTTTGTGCTCTTACGGATTCTCTTCCGGTTGAACGACACGTTTACGCTTCGTGCCTGACTTCGGCAAACGGGAACTGCTTCGATTATGTTCGCCCGGGACTACTGTTGTACGGATACGGAGCCGAATACGTTAAACCCGTTATGTCCGTTTACGCAAAAGTTTTGCAGGTTCGAAAAATATCGAAAGGGGAGAACGTCGGGTACGGAATATGTCGCGTCGGGCACGACTGCATAATAGCGACGCTCGATATAGGCTATGCCGACGGGTTCAGACGGAAACGAGAAGGTGAAGATCGAACTGTGATTATCGGCGGAAAAAAACGCAAAATCGTCGGACAGATCTGTATGGATATGTGTATGGTCGAAGTCGATGAAAGCGTTCGTTCGGGCGATAACGCGCTTATTCTCGGCGACGCGCTCGATGCGAAAGTATTGGCTTGCGAGTGGGGAACAACCGAGTATGAAGTTCTGACGTCGCTCGGGAAAAGCAGAGCGGAGAGAAAATATGTAAATTAGTTGCTTTTTCGGGCGCGCTATGTTATAATTAACGCATAGGAGCGTTGATTATGAGCAAAAAAAGCATTCACAGGTCGGATTTTTCGGAGGCAATCGTCAATTCTTTGATGATGTTTCTGTTCATGATCGTATTTTCGATGATCGGATTTATTTTCGTGTTTACCGATCTTGGTGCTTGGGTAGACCTTCTGATTGGTGTTGCTTTTCTCGTTCCGCTGTCTTACGTCTATTTTTACACGGGGAAACAGGAAGGATTGCGTGAATTCAAACGACTTAACGGCGTTTCGGTTGAAGACGCAAAGCGCGGAGGAGTACGCGTTCCGAACGTGTTTAAAGGACTTATATACGTTGTTCCTTTTATTGCGATTACGCTGCTTTTTGCCGCTTTATGCTGGATTCTGGACGTGCAATGGCTGAAAGTCGCTGCGTTTATAATTTTTATGCCGGCGACCATGATCGGCAAGACGTTCGGATTGGTTACTTTTCCGCATACCGAATACGAGACTGACGACGCAGGAAAAGTCGTTGCGACGAATGTGGTCGGAGAAACGCTCGGAAGTAACGTTTTTATAGTTCTTGCCGTGTTCGCCGTCGTCGCAAGCCTGGTGTTCTGGCTTTCGTATATATTGCAAATAAGAAAAAGTCGCGACAGTTTCAACTCGTTTATGTCGGAAATAATAGAAAACGATAAGATGAGAAACAAATGAGAGTAATCAGCGGAAAATATCGCGGAGCAAAACTGTATTCGCCGCTCGACGACAGAGTTCGTCCGACGACGGACAGAATAAAAGAAAGCGTGTTCAACATATTGTCGAACCGTATTAAGTTTTACGACGCCAAGGCTCTTGATCTGTTTTCGGGAAGCGGAGCGCTCGGTGTGGAAATGTTAAGCAGAGGCGCCGGGTATGTCGCATTCGTGGATCACGACCGCGACAGCATAAAACTTACGCAGGCAAACCTCGAAAAAATTAAAGCGCCGAAGGAGTCGTATGGCATTTTTCCCGTCGAATACGACTTTGCGCTTAAAAAACTCGCAGGCGCCGGAATGGACGTGATTTTCGTCGATCCGCCGTATGCGCTTAAAATCGAAAGCCGCGTGCTCGATCTTATTTGCGAATATGACGTTCTGGCGGAAAACGGCATTGTGGTAGTCGAACACGACTGTAAAAACGTCGTGGAAAACGATAAATTCGATTGCGATTGCAGAAAAATGGGTAATACGTCGGTCAGTTTCATGACGAGGAAGGTTCAAAAATGAAAGTTGCTGTTTTTGCGGGTACGTTCGATCCGTTTACCTTAGGACATCTCGAAATAGCGGAAAAGGCAGCCGGCTTGTTTGACGGAGTCGTGATTGCGATTGCCGAAAAGAGCAAAAGCGGAGTGTCTGCCGATAAAAGGGCGAAGATCGCGGCTTTGTCGGTTTCCGGTATTGCGAGTGCAAAAGTAGAAGTTTTTAACGGATTTTTAACCGATTATATGAAAAAAAACGGCTATACCGTTCTTGTCAGAGGAATAAGAAATGCCGCCGATCTTGAATACGAAAAGACGCTTAAAACGGTGTACGGGGATATGTATCCGGGAATTTCCGTGGTTTATATTTTAACCTCGCCGCAGAAAGAACACGTTTCCTCTTCGCTCGTGCGCGAAATACTGTCATTAAACGGCGATGCGAGCGCATATATTAGCGATAAGGCGACAGCCGAAATTTTATCGGAGTATAAAGCGTAATAAATTGGAAATAGAGGACCTGATCGAATTGCTCGAACGCGAACTCGGCGGGCGACGCGGAATAGTGAATGACAAGGTCGATCTTGCCGAATGCAGACGGCTGCTTGGACTTATACGCGAAAAACTGATTCCGATTACCGATAGCGTAAACGGAGTCGTGGCGCAGCGTAACGCAATTCTTACCAACGCCGATGCGGTTGCGAAAAACCTTCTTGCGGCAGCGGAACAAAAAGCGGCGTCCATGGTCGGATCCTCGGAAGTCGTGAGAAAGGCGCAGGCGGAAAGTCGCAGAATATTGGATGAAACGTACGATAAATGCGATAAACTCGTGCTTAAAACCAAGCAAAATCTCGACGAAATGCTTCTTGCCGCCGAACGCAAACTCGAATGTGCGTTAAGGCAGGTCGGCGATTATCGCTACGGCGTCAAGTCGATGGTCATCAATTCGAGCGTTAAACAATCAGATTAGTCTGTCGGTTACCAGTTTTTCGTTAAGATATTTATCCTCGGAATGTGTGATAACGGAATAAAGAGCGGATGCGCGTCGTTCGATTTCGAAAAGATAGTCAAATGAAGAAAATTTGTCGTAGTCGGAGTTTCTGATTACGGCGTTTTTTTCTATTTGCGAAAAGTAGCCTTTAAAATCGTTTTTGCATGCAAGCACATGAAAAGGAAGCGTTTGGGGCTGTGCTTTTGCCATTATGTTTTTTGTGATGCCGAGATTGTTTTGCAGCACGATTCGCTTCAATCTCGAAAAGGTATATCTTTTCGATTTTGTAAGTTCGAGCGTTTCGGTAAGAGTGGAGCAGTTTTTTGCGTTCTGCAAAAGCGAAAACTGAAGACCCTCGCGGCAGTCGTAGGTTTGCTCCAATTGCTCGGGCGTGGAATTTCGAAGATTGAGTAAAGATATGGCGTCGTAGAGATTTTCGTCGGCAATTTTTTTTGCTCTGACGGCGGCGAGCAGCGATTCGTTTTGCGGAAGGTACGGAGATGCTGCCGAGGGGGTGTCCGAGAGCAAAATTTTGCGGATGGCGGTTGCAGACAGGAAATCGCCGTATGCACGAAGATCGTTATAGCCGTTGCCTTTTCTTTTAATAATAACGGGCTTAACGTCAAGGTTGTGCCGAATTATGCTTTTGATATATTCTATGCAAAGAAGGTTGTTCGGTTCGGATAAAACCGATTTGATTTTGTCGTAGCCGTATTTTTCTTCGAGTTCCGTTGCGGTAGCGTCGCTGTACGCCGAAGCGAAACTTTTTCCGCTATCGAGCCCGTTTCTGACGTTAAGAGCGAAGCGTTCGCTTTCCTGCGCCTGAACGTCCGCTATTGCCTGAATGAGCGATGTGTCGTCGCACTCGCAACTCATGATAAGTCCCTTAACGTCTTTAAGTGCGGAGATGACTTTTATTGCGCCTTCTGCGAATTTTTCCCCGTTGGCGGTTGCGTACAAAATCGGGTTTTCGACGACGATGTCCGCCCCGCAAAGAAGAGCGGTTTCCGCGCGAAGATATTTGTCTGCAACGGCCGGTTCTGCGCGCTGAACGAAATTGCCGCTCATAACGCACGCAATGCGGTCGTATCCGGCGGGAACTTTTCCGAGTTGATACAAATGTCCCGTGTGAAAAGGGTTGTATTCGCAAATTACGGCGCAAATTTTCATTTTTTTCTCCTAACTTCGGACAATCGATTTACTTTTATCGAAATCCGTGTTATAATTAGTTCGTTGCGGTAAACATTATACCACAAACTACGGAAATTTGTAATCGATTTCTACTTAAAAGGAGAAAAAATATGTCACTGTTGCAAACTGTAAGGGAAAAAGCAAAACTTGCCGGCAAAACCATCGTACTTGCCGAGGGAGAAGAAAAAAGAGTTCTCGACGCTACGAAAGAAATTCTTGCCGAAAACATCGCGAAACTCATTCTTATCGGAAGACGCGAAGTAATTGCCGAAAAAGCCGAATTCGACCTTTCGAAAATCACCGTCGTCGATCCGACCAAAGACGACCTCAGCGAATATTCCGAACTTTTGTACGAACTCAGAAAAGCAAAAGGAATGGAAAAGGAACAAGCCGAAAAGTTGGTTAAAAATCCTTTGTATCTCGGTGTAATGCTCGTTAAAACCGGCAAAGCCGACGGTATGGTCGCAGGTTCCGTCAATTCCACCGGCGACACGCTTCGCCCTGCGCTTCAGATAATCAAAACGGCACCCGGAATCAAAACCGTTTCCAGTTGCTTTATCATGGTGCTGCCCGAAGGTTGCAAGTACGGCGAAAACGGAGTTATGGTATTCGGCGACTGCGCCGTAAATATCGCTCCCGACGCGGAACAACTCGCGTCCATCGCAATCGCTTCCGCTCAGACTGCCGAAAAAATCGCAGGCATCGATCCGAAAGTCGCAATGCTCTCGTTCTCTACCAAGGGAAGTGCAAAACACGAAAACGTCGATAAGGTTGTCGAGGCAACCCGTCTCGTTCACGAACAGGCTCCCTCGCTTAAATGCGACGGAGAATTGCAACTCGACGCCGCGCTCGTTCAGTCGGTTGCGTCGCTCAAGGCACCCGGAAGCGAAATCGCAGGTCACGCAAACGTGCTTATTTTCCCCGATTTGCAGGCAGGTAACATCGGATATAAACTGGTTCAGCGTCTTGCCGGCGCGGAAGCGGTCGGTCCGATCTGCCAGGGCTTCAATAAACCGATTAACGACCTTTCGCGCGGATGCTCGGCGGAAGATATCGTAAACGTCGTAGCAATGACCGCTTTGCAGGCGTGAAAATATCCCGATAAGGAGTTTGATAGATGAAAATATTGGTTGTAAACGCAGGAAGTTCCTCGCTTAAATATCAACTTATAGAAATGGACAATGAAAGCGTACTCGCTAAAGGCGTGTGCGAAAGAATAGGTCAGGACAACGCCGTTCTCGTTCATAAGGGAGCGAAAGAAGTCCGCATCGAAAAGCCTATGCCCACGCACAAAGAGGCAATGCAGTTGGTTCTGAACGCGCTCATCGACAAAGAATACGGCGTTATCGGAAGTATGGAAGAAATCGCCGCAGTCGGACACAGAGTGCTTCACAGCGGAGAAGACTTCAAGGAGAGCGTTCTCGTCAAAGACGACGAAGTGCTTAAGAGAATCGAAAACAACGTTGATCTCGGACCTCTGCACATGCCGGCTAATATAATGGGTATCAAGGCGTGCAAAGAAGTCATGCCGTGGGCTCCGCAGGTTGCCGTTTTCGATACTACGTTCCATTCGACCATGCCCGATTACGCTTATATGTACGCAATCCGCTATGAGGATTATAAAAAGTATAAGATAAGAAAATATGGCTTCCACGGAACCAGTCATCTTTATATCACCGGCGAAGCGAGAAGAATAATGGGGGCGGACAAATGCCGTCGCCTTGTCGTTTGCCATCTGGGAAACGGAGCCAGTGTCAGTGCTGTCAAAGACGGAAAGTGCATCGATACGTCCATGGGCTTAACGCCGCTCGAAGGACTTGTTATGGGAACACGTTCCGGCGATCTCGACCCTGCTGTTTTGGAATTCCTTATGGATAAAACCGGCATGAACATTCACGAAATGCTTAATTATCTCAACAAAAAGAGCGGCGTTGACGGAATAAGCGGAGTAGGTTCCGATTTCCGCGATCTCGTTAAGGCGTACGAAGAAGGAAACGACAGAGCTCGTCTTGCGATCGACATGTTCTCGTACAGAGTTAAAAAATATATCGGCGCATATGCGGCTGCACTCGGCGGACTCGATTGCGTCGTGTTTACCGGCGGAATAGGCGAGCATACCGAACTCGTTCGCGAAAAAGTTATGAAGGGAATGGAATATCTCGGAATAGACTTTGACTTCGATAAGAACAATCACGTCGGTCGCGGCGATGTTACGGAACTGAGCAAACCCGATTCAAAAGTCAAGGTTTATATTATCCCCACCAACGAAGAACTGGTTATCGCAAGAGAAACGCTTCGTCTCAAATAAGAGTGAAACCGCTTAAAATAATTAAAGATTTGTTTTTCCCGTCCGGAATCAAGTGTATTTTCTGCGACGGGGAAATAGAAACGGAGAACAGGTATTGCGTTTGCGGTAACTGTTCTCCTGCATTTAACGTGCAATATTGTCTTTCATGCGGAAAAGCGATTGCAAACGAAGCGGTGTATTGCGACGACTGCATGAGCGGCAAGCGTTATTCGTTTGTAAAAGCGAGAGCGCCGTTTGTGTACGAAGGCAGCGTTAAAAGCGTCGTTAAACGGCTGAAATACGGCGGCGGAAAATTCCTCGCTCCGTATATGGCGGAATACATGGCGGACATGTATTATCAATCGGAATTTTGCTCCGATTTAATCACGTTTGCGCCCATGAGCCAAAAGAAGCAAAAAAGTCGCGGATTCAATCAGGCGAAGTTGCTTGCTCGTGCTCTGTCGGAAATAATAAAGGTGCCTTGCGTGCCGCTTCTCGAACACGACGATAAAATTAAGAATCTGGCGGGAATGAACAAAGCCGAGCGTGCGCAGGCGATTAAAGGCGCGATAAGTCTTTGTCCGAACGTTAACGAAGCGGAAGTCAAGAACAAAAGCATATTGCTGATCGACGACGTTATGACTACTTCGGCAACAGCCAACGAATGCGGCAGTATACTACTGAAACTCAAACCGCGAGAAATATGCGTGCTGACGTTTGCGACTTCGCGCGTTAAGCCGCTTTTGTACTGATTTTCGGATGTTTCGGCAAAAAAGCAGAAGGAATCACTGAAAATCACTTAAAAACAGTTGACATTGCAGTGAGAATATGGTATAATATCACGCGTTGGAAGTAGATTTGTCATCTCACCGCACGGCTTCGCTTAGTACGGTAACGCAAAATTATCGAGTTTTTGTGTGTTGAGAGGCAGATTTATGCCCCTCAATTTTTTATGGAGGACACCTCTTATCATTAAGGAAGTTGAAATAAACGAAAAGATCCGCGATGCGGAAATTCGTGTTATTGACGAAAACGGCGTGCAACTCGGCATTATGAGCGCAAACGAAGCGAACAGAATAGCCGATGAGCGTAATCTCGATCTTGTCAAAATAAGTGCGGCAACCAATCCGCCCGTTTGCAAAATCATGGACTACGGTAAATTCAGATTCGACGCGGCAAAAAAGGAAAAGGACGCGAGAAAGAATCAGAAAGTTACTTCGCTTAAAGAAATCTGGCTTTCGATGACCATCGATTCGCACGATCTCGAAACAAAGGCAAAACAGTGCCGTAAGTTTCTCGTCGGCGGAGATAAGGTTAAGGTATCCATCAGAATGAGAGGACGTCAGCAAGCGCACTCCGCACTCGGAGTGGAAGTCATGAACGACTTTTACAATTTCGTGCAGGACTGCTGCGTGTTCGACAAAAAGCCGATGCTCGAAGGACGTAATATCCTTATGATATTGGCTCCCAAAAAATAGAAATTATATCACGGAGGACATATTAATATGCCAAAAATGAAAAGTCACAGCGGCGCTAAAAAGCGTTTCCGCGTAACTAAGAACGGTAACGTTAAGTTTGCTCACTCGAACAAGAACCACATTCTTACCAAGAAGGACAGCAAGCGTAAAATGGGCTTGCGTCAGGGTGAATTGCTTGCTTCCAATAAACAGGCAAACACTATCAAGGTAATGATTCAGAAGTAACGGGAGGTCACGATTATGAGAATTAAAAGAGCGGTAAACGCAGTTAAAAAGCGTCGTAAGATATTTAAACAGGCAAAAGGATATTTCGGATCCAAGTCCCGTTCCTATCGTATTGCAAGAGAAGCGGTTATGAAGTCGGGAATGTACGCATTTATCGGCAGAAGACTGAAGAAGAGAGATTTCCGTAAACTTTGGATCGCGCGTATCAATGCGGCTGCAAGAATGAACGGTCTTTCTTATTCCAAGTTTATGTACGGTCTTAAAACCGCCGGTATCGATCTTAACAGAAAGGTGCTTGCAGATATCGCAGTGAACGACGCGGCTACATTCAAGGCTCTTGCCGAAACGGCAACCAAAGCCCTTGCGAAATAATGGCTTTAAAAGCACCTTAAAAACACTTAAGGTGCTTTAATTTTATGATAAACATTACGTCAACCGACAACAAAAGAATTAAGGATGTGTGCCGTCTGCGCGAGCGACGGTGGCGTTCCGATTGCAAAAAGTATATTACCGAGGGGTATCGCAACGTTAAAGACAGTTTACCGTATCTTACAGGTGCGGAAATTTACGTTTCTCAAAGTTCTTTCGAAAAATATTCGAAAGAATTCGATATTGACGTGATTTGCGCCGATAACGTTTTTGCAAAAATATCCGAAACCGAAAATTCGCAGGGTATTCTGTGTGTAAGCGATATTCCGCAGGATAAATTCGACGATGAAAAAGACTGTGTGTATCTCGACGGCGTATCCGATCCCGGAAATGCCGGCACGATTTTGCGGACATGTCTTGCGACCGGATTCGATAACGTGATTTTTGCCGACGGCGTGGACTGCTATAACCCGAAAGTGGTAAGAAGCGCAATGTCTGCCGTGTGCAAGTTGAATATCAGTTCCGGAAAAGCCGACATGCTTTTCGAATTGAAAAAGAAAGGCTATAAGTTGATTTGCGCGGACATGAGCGGTAAAAATCTGTTCGACTGCGATTTCGGCGATTGCAAAAAATGCCTTATAATAGGCTCGGAAGCCAGAGGAGTCGGAAAAGATATTCTGCTTAATTCCGACGAGGTCGTCAGTTTGCCGATGAACGAAATAGAATCGCTTAACGCGGCTGTATGCGCAAGCGTAATGATGTACGAACTTAAGTATAACAAGAAATAACAACGGAGGAAAAAATTATGTCCGGACATAGTAAATGGGCAACAATTAAAAGAGCAAAAGGAAAAACCGATGCGGCTCGTTCAAAGGTATTCACCAAAATAGGCAGAGAACTTGCGGTCGCTGTAAAATTGGGCGGTGCCGATCCTAACAGCAATGCGTCGCTTCGCGGAGTAATCGCAAAAGCAAAAGCCGCAAATATGCCCAACGACAATATTCAGAGAAGCATTAAAAAGGCAAGCGGCGAACTCGGCAGCATTAACTACGAGTCCATCGTGTACGAAGGCTACGGTGCTAACGGTGTTGCCGTTATCGTCGAAACGCTTACCGATAACAAAAACCGTACCGGCGGCGACGTGCGTCATATTTTCGACAGAAGCGGCGGAGCGCTCGGAACAAACGGTTGCGTATCGTATATGTTTGAATCCAAAGGCGTTATTGACATTGAAAAAACCGATAAAATGGACGACGACGAAATGATGATGACGGCTCTCGACGCGGGTGCCGACGATTTCAGTGTGGACGGAAACGTGTACGAAATACTGACTTCACCCGAAAACTTCAACGCCGTTCGCGATACGCTCGAGGCAAAGGGATATTCGTTTATAAGAAGCGAAATCGACAGAATTCCCAATATGACCGTGGATCTCGATGACGAGGCGGCTGAAAAAATAGTGCGTATGCTTGATCTTTTTGAGGATAACGACGACGTTCAGAACGTCTATCACAACGCAAATTTGCCTGAATCCGAAGAAGACGACGAATAAAAAACTTTAAAATTTCAACCAAATCAAATGTTTTTTGTTAATATCAAGTACTATGCGTGACGTAGTACTTGATGTGCTATGAGAGGTGGGTGTTTTGGCAAAGGCAAAGGAAGAAAAAAATTACCACGAAGGTCATCGCGGCAGAATGAGACAGCGTTTCGATAACGATCCCGAGATGATGACTTTTCAGGAACATGAAATGCTGGAGTATATTCTCAACGCTACTATTCCGCGAGGAGATACCAACGGCATTGCTCATGCGCTGATAGCGGAACACGGTTCTTTGTACGGCGTTTTCAATGCGCCCGTCGAAGATTTGGTTGCTGCAAAAGGTATGACGGTGAGTGCCGCTTATCTTATAGCCGGCATTATTCCGATAATCAGAAAAGCGCTCAGAATGTCGGGCGAAAACAATATGAAGAAAGTGCTTAACTACGGCGATGCAGCCGATTTTTTCCACACTTTCTTTATGTCGCGAAATACAGAATGTCTGTGTGTTCTGTATATGGGAATGAAGTACAACATTATTAAAACCGTTGTCGTCAACGATTTGTCGCCGATGTCGGTTTCCGTGAACACGAGAACGATTGCCGCGACTGCGGTTAAATGCGGAGCGAGGTTTGTTATGATCGGACATAATCATCCGTCCGGTTCGCCGCTTCCGTCCGAAAACGATTTCCTGCTTTTGTGGGATTTGTTTAACGTTCTTGCCGGATTGGACGTTATCGTTCTCGATAATTTTATTTTCACCGAACAAGGATTTTTAAGTTTCCGTAACGTGGGTATTTTGCAGAAGTTTGCAAACGAGTACAATCAGCGAAATCCGTCCCGAGTGCTTCGCGAGGACAATAAGGAATTGTCGGTCTACGTTACGAAACTGAAACAATATTTGATTAAGGTTTCCAAACTTAAAGAAGAAAATCTTGCCGAAATAGTGGCTGTGGACGACTTCATAAAACAGAATTACAGAAAAATAAACGATGTCCGAACGGGTAAAACCAATTTCGAAAAGAGTAAAAACAGAAAACCGATTTCGTCTATCGAAAAGAAAATCGGCACTAAAAAAGACGACGGCGAAGTCGATATGCTTGTAAAACGCGGCGAAAAAGAAATAATCGAAATCGCAAAAGGTTTTAATAAAGATAATTGCGCGCCCGAAAGCAACAAGCAATTGCGTCCTAAAAGCATTGAAACTATCGTTTACCCCGGTACGATCGAGGAAAAATCCGCAGACGGAAAAGAGAAAGGTTCCGTTAAAAAACAGCGCGCTAAAATAAGCGCGTCGACAAGAAATATTCCCGAGTTTGTCAGTCTGTTTAATTACAGAGCAGATAAAGCGGCGGCGAAAGCAAAAACGAGAGAAGACGAAGTCGCTGCGACGAAAGTCGTAAAAACCGACGGAAACCAAGGCGGTAAACGATGATAATTTTAGGTATCGACCCCGGTTATGCAACCATCGGCTACGGCGTAGTCGAGAAAAACGGCAGTAAACTTACGGCGGTTGACTACGGAGTTATCACAACGCCGCCGAACGAAAATATAGCGTTCAGACTTGCGATGATATTCGAGGCGATGAATAAAATTATCGAGAAGTATAATCCCGATGAAATCGCGATCGAGGAATTGTTTTTCAACACGAACATAACCACCGGTATTAAGGTCGCAGAAGCAAGGGGCGTTATTCTGCTCTCGGCAATTCAGGAGTGCGGAAAGTTGTTCGAATACACGCCGCTTATGATTAAGCAGGCTTTGACCGGCAACGGAAGAGCGGATAAACATCAGGTTCAGTATATGGTTCAATCGCTTCTGAAACTGAAAAGTTTGCCGCGACCCGACGACGCTGCCGACGCTCTTGCCGCGGCGGTATGTCACGCCAATACGTGCGGATTTAACCAAAGAATAATTTAGGAGTAAATATGTTCGATTACATCAGCGGAAAAAAAATCAAAGCGACGGCAGGTAAGATGGTTGTCGATAATAGCGGCATCGGTTATTTGTTTTTCGTTAGCGATAAGTGTATAAGCGCACTCTCGGGCAGCGAAAACGTTAAAATTTATACTTATCTTTCGGTGCGTGAGGACGACGTTTCTTTGTTCGGCTTTTATTCCGAAGAAGAACGCACCATGTTTGAAAAACTTATCTCGATTTCGGGAATAGGTCCGAAAGTGGCAATAGCCGTTCTGAGCGAGATTTCCGCAGGCGAACTTGCAGGAAAAATCATTTCCGCTGACACGAAAGCGTTAAACAAAATCAAGGGAGTGGGCAAAAAAACCGCCGAACGAATAGTTTTGGAACTGAAAGACAAAGTCGGAAAAGAATTCTCTGCCGAACAGTCCGACGAAATTGCCGAAAACTTCGACGAGCAGGCAAACGATGCCGTTATGGCGTTGATGACGCTCGGATTTACTCGTAAAGAGGCGGAGAATAAAGTCGCGAAAGTGGACAAAACGGGACTATCGCCCGAAGAAGTCGTGTTTATGGCTCTTAAAAACGGTTGACGGGAGGTAAATAATGGAAGACGCAGAAAGATTTATTTCCAGTTCGATGAACGTCGGTGACGAGGAAATCGAAGTATCGCTTCGCCCTAAAACCATCGACGATTACGTCGGACAGGAAAAAGTTAAAGCCAACCTGAAGGTTTTTATCGAGTCCTGCAAAAAACGCGGCGACGCGCTCGATCACGTTCTTTTATACGGACCGCCCGGACTGGGTAAAACCACGCTTTCGCATATTATTGCCAACGAGTTGGGCGTTCAACTGAAAATGACCAGCGGACCGGCTCTTGAAAGAGCGGGTGATCTGGCTGCGATTCTCACTAATCTCGAAGAAAAAGATGTTTTGTTTGTCGATGAAATACATGCTCTCAATCGCAGCGTGGAAGAGAAACTGTATTCGGCGATGGAAGATTACGGCTTCGATATAATTATAGGAAAAGGACCGGGTGCGCGGGCTATGCGCATCAATTTACCGAAATTCACGCTTATCGGAGCGACGACGCGAATCGGAAATCTTACCGGACCGTTCCGCGACAGATTCGGCGTTATTTGCAGACTTGAAATGTATAACGCGAACGAACTTGCAGTGATCATCAAGCGTTCGGCAAAAATTCTCGAAATCGACATCGACGATGATGCGGCGGTCGAACTTGCGAGCAGATCGCGCGGAACTCCGCGTATTGCAAACAGACTGCTTAAACGCGTTCGCGACTTTGCCGAAATTTATAATGACGGAAAGATCACGGTCGATCTTACCAAAAAAGCCATGCGTTTACTGGATATCGACGAACTCGGATTGGATGTGGTTGATAAAAAATATCTCGATGCGGTTATCAACAAATTCGGGGGAGGACCCGTCGGTCTTGACACTATTGCCGCTGCCATCAATGAAAATGCAACCACGATCGAGGATGTTGTCGAGCCGTTTTTGCTTCAACTCGGCTTTATTGCGAGAACGCCGAGAGGCAGAGTGTGTATGCGCGACGCATACCTTCACATGGGATTGAGTTATCCCGGAGATAATAATGAAAAAAAGTAATTTTTATTACGATTTACCCGAAGAACTGATTGCTCAGCATCCCGCCGAGCCGCGTGACAGCGCAAGACTTTTGGTTTATCACAAAGATAGCGGAAAAATAGAGGATAAGCATTTTTACGACATTATCGACTACCTCAAACCCGGCGACGTTCTCGTCGTAAACGACACGAAAGTTATTCCGGCAAGAATTTACGGTAACCGCGACGCGACCGGCGGAAAGGTAGAGTTTTTACTGCATAAGCGTATAGATTTAACCGATTGGGAAGTACTTGCAAAGCCTGCGAGAAAAGCGTTGCCCGGAAACATAATTCGTTTTTCGGACAAACTTTACGCCGAGGTTTTGTCTTGCGGAGAAGACGGAATAAGACAGGTTCGTTTTCATTTTGACGGTGTTTTCGAAGATATTCTGCGCGAGATAGGCGAAATGCCGCTTCCGCACTATATTCACGAAAAACTCGAAGACGACGAACAGTATCAAACCGTTTATGCGCGTGAAGCCGGTTCTTCCGCAGCCCCGACCGCGGGACTTCATTTTACCGAAGAATTGCTTGAAAAAATCAAAGCGAAGGGAGTTGAAATCGTTAAGGTTTTGTTGCACGTCGGACTCGGAACGTTCCGTCCGGTTAAAACCGACGAAATTACCGACCATAAAATGCACAGCGAATACTATTGCGTCACCAAGCAGGCTGCCGATGCGGTCAACAAAGCAAAATCCGAAGGACGCCGCATTATTGCCGTAGGTACTACGTCTGTCAGAGTACTCGAAAGTGCCACTTTTGACGGAAAACTGCAAGAAAAAAGCGGTTTTACGCAAATTTTCATTTATCCGCCTTATCAATATAAAATGGTAGACGCGCTTATTACGAACTTTCATTTGCCCGAATCGACGCTCGTTATGCTCGTTTCGGCGTTTATCGGAAGAGAAAACACGCTCGACATGTATAAGTATGCGGTCGAGAAAAAATACAGATTTTTCAGTTTCGGAGACGCTTGTTTTTTGGTATGAGTAAATTCGAGTATAAAGTACTTCACATATGTAAGCAATCGGGAGCAAGGGTGGGCGAACTGACAACGCCGCACGGAAAAATAATAACTCCCGTTTTTATGCCGGTCGGCACGCAGGCAACCGTAAAGTCGCTTGCTCCGTACGAAGTGGAAGAAGCGGGTGCGCAGATCATTTTGTCAAATACCTATCATTTGTATTTGCGCCCCGGTCACAAACTGGTCGAAAAAGCAGGCGGACTGCATAAGTTTATGAATTGGCACAAGCCGATTCTCACCGACAGCGGCGGATTTCAGGTATTTTCACTTTCAAAAATAAACAAAATCACGTCCGACGGCGTTACTTTCCGTTCGCATATAGACGGAAGCAAGCATCTTATCACGCCTGAAAAGTCCATGGAAATTCAGGAGAGTTTAGGCTCCGATATTATGATGGCGTTCGACGAGTGTAGTCGTTACGGCGCAAACGAGCGCGAAGCGACTGCCGCAATGAAACGCACGCTTTCCTGGCTTGACAGATGCAGAAAATATCATGTAAACGATACTCAGATGCTTTTTCCTATCGTACAGGGAAATATGTATAAAAACCTTCGCTTACAGTCGCTTAAAGAAACCGTGCAATATGCAGAATGCGGTTTTGCTATCGGCGGATTGTCGGTAGGCGAGCCGAAAGAACTTATGTACGAAATTATGGACGAAATGCAACCGTATTATCCCGAAAAACACCCGAGATATCTTATGGGCGTCGGTAGCCCCGACTGTCTTGTCGAGGGCGTTTTGCGCGGAATAGACATGTTCGATTGTGTTCTGCCCACGCGTATAGCGAGAAACGGAACCGCGTTTACTCATAACGGCAGAGTGGTCGTGCGCAACGGTATATATAAAGAGGATTTTACGCCGCTTGACGATAAGTGCGACTGCTATTGCTGCAAGAACTATACGAAAGCATATTTAAGACATTTAAACAACGCAGGCGAAATTCTGGGCGGCAGACTTTTGAGTTTGCACAACATAACTTATCTTACGGGGCTTATGGACAGAATACGCGCTGCTATCCTCGAAGACAGATTTTTGGACTTCATAAACGAATTCCGTTTAAGTCCTGAGTACAAAAATATGTAAAATTAAGAGCAATTTTGAAAAATATTGCAAAAATACCCTTTAATTTGCTTGATTTTATTTGTAAAATGTTGTATAATACAACGGTATGACTCGTGCGTTCCAATGTGGCGGCTTTTAAGCGGCGATACGAACGTAATGTAAACAGGAGGTTAGTAAGTCATGAATAAGATTGTAGAAACCATTGAAAAAGAGTACATGAAACAGGAAGTTCCTCAGTTCGAGGTCGGCGATACCGTTAAGGTGTATGTAAAGGTCGTCGAAGGAACGAGAGAAAGACTTCAGGCTTTTGAAGGCATTGTTATCGCAAAGAAAAACGGCGGCGTGAGAGAATCTTTCACCGTTCGCAGAGTTTCGTTCGGTATCGGTATTGAAAGAACTTTCCAGCTCCATTCTCCGCGTGTTGACAAGATCGAGCTCGTCAGACACGGTAAAGTTCGCAGAGCTAAACTTTATTATCTGCGTGATTTGTCCGGCAAAGCGGCTAAGAT
>CAKQDN010000018.1 GCA_934229275.1 uncultured Clostridia bacterium
AAGCCTCTCACTCCCAGCAAGGCTTAAATATAGTCAAAGCAGAAAAACCAACTATAACTTAAACGCACACCTAACTCAAAAGTTTTTGTTTTACTTTTTACCAAAAAGTAAACAGAGAATAAATTCTGCCGCAATCAGTTTTTATTCAGTCCGAACGTGCGAGTCTGCAAGACTTCCTTCCAATGCGTTTCGCGACCGATAACGTATTCGCTTCCGAGGTTCATGTTGCACACTTCCAATATGGAGTATTTGAAGTTGTATTTATAGTTTTCGCCGTTTGACGACAGCAATTCTTTCAACTCGACGTTTCCGCCATGCCCGTTTGCCGCATATGCGCTCCATCTTTGCCAGATGCAATCGTCGCCGTAAGCACTGCCCACATACTGTTTTCCTGTCAGTTTATCGGATATAAGATAAATTCCCATAACGTTCGACAACGCGGTTTTCCAAGTGCTTATCTCTTCCCGAACTATCGAATCGAGCGTTTCGTAATCGATATTGACATTATCGAACCCGGGGAAGTCGTTTATGGACGTCTTTTTCGCAAGCAACGATACGATATACGCATCGCACGGTGCCATAGAGCCGCTTTGCGGAATCAGATCGAGTCCCGGATACGACGCGCGGAAGTCCTTTTTATAATAGACAAAAGCCCTTCCTATAAGGTCGGTTTGCACGGGAACAAGCCGGGTTTCGTATTTCCAACCGTCCCAGTTTTCTTTTTTAATCGGCTGCGGATCTTGCGATAATACTTCGTAAACGCCGCCGAACAACCATGTGTTCTTTTCATAATATATAAGCGACAAAACGTACCTGCGCGAAAAATTCTTATTGCTTTGCTCTTCCTGCCATTCCCGAAAAGCATCTATCAGAAATTTTTTGTACGGTTTGAGTTTATCGGTTCCGCCGATAGCAAAATGCACCTTGTAATCTTTCAGATCGTCCGATTTAATCCCGAGTACGTCTATTAGTTTAATCATTGTTTATCTCCCGTATGCTTTTGGTGAACTTGCATTGCGGATACGCCGAACAGCCGTAAAAACTGCCGAATTTTCCCTTGCGTAACACTAATTTACTGCCGCAACGCGGACACACTCCGCTTTCGATCATCTGTTTCTTTTTCCGGATCGCGTCAACGTGTTCTTCGGGCGTAACTTCGCCCGATTGCTTCAAACCGACAAGGCGTGCATAATAATTTTTCATTTCGTCCGAGGAAAGCGAAACGCCCGTTTTTTCCTTTTTTATCGATGCAATCCCGCGTTCGGTGTATACTCCCTTTGCATGAACGCGAAATAAGTCTGCCCTGCTTAAAAACACAACCGCGCCGTTAATTATTCCGCGCGCGTTCAGAATTCCAGACAGTTTGTAAACATGCACTGTGTTTTGTTTTATCGGGTTGTAGAATTTATGCTTCTCGTGTCCGCCTGCCAGAACCTGAGTCCATTCGTTCGACGTTTCGTCACCGCAGATAATCCCCGAATAATTTTTGGTTTCTATGACCCATATGCCGTTTGTACATATAAACACATGATCTATCTGACACGACTGCCCGTCCTGCGTTTTAAAAAGCAAATCGTTTATAAGGTATTGTTCACCTTCACGAGTTCCTCCCAATCGCCGCGCTACCACATGCTCGCCGCGTTCCCCTTTTCTTTTTGCCGTTGACGCACCAAACAATCGTTTGCATATAACGACGGCTATAACTATTAAAACAGCAATTAAAACCAAAGCCCACATACCGATTCTCCTTCGGATAAATTATACGATATAATCGAATAAAATTCAAGTATATGAGAACAAAAAATAATCGTCCGCCGTCTTTTTTCGCCTCATACTTTACCTCTCACTTTGAGAGAGATGGCTGTGACAGCCGTCGGAGCCGTGCCACACACGCCCTTCGGGCGAGACTTTAAATATAGTCAAAGCAGAAAAACCAACTATAACTTAAACGCACACCTAACTCGAAAGTTTTTGTTTTACTTTTTACCAAAAAGCAAACGGGAGGGGGGAACCCCTCCCCTACAAGTCGCACAAACTTTGGTGCGCTGGAACCAACATCTTTAAAGCCTCTCACTCCCAGCAAGGCTTAAATATAGTCAAAGCAGAAAAACCAACTATAACTTAAACGCACACCTAACTCGAAAGTTTTTGTTTTACTTTTTCCCAAAAAGTAAACGAGCGCGGCGACAATGCCGTGCTCGTTCGGGGATAAAACAATATGCTGCCCGACTGCGAAATATCGGGGCAGTTTACGAAAATCGGTCGGTTTTCGCGGCGAAACACGCCCTCGGGCGTCGTTTTTCACTGCCGTTACTTACCGAAAAAGGAAAACAAACCTTTTTTAACGTACTCTTCTTCGCGGACGTCGCTTGCTCCGTACCCGTCGGCAGAGATGACACGAACGAGTTGTTCGGCGTCTATAGGCTGCTCGGACAGAATGACGGTTTCGCCTTTGACGTGCGAAGAGGTCACTTTTTTGACGTTGAAATTGCGGCGAACGATATCGTTGACGTGCGATTCGCACATACCGCAACGCATACCTTCGACCTTTACGGTTGTTTTTTTCATAAAAATCACACTCCTTAGGGATTTTTTATTTCGCTTTTTTAAGAGCCTCGACGGCGACGAACTTAACCGCTTTCACTATTGCGATAACGGAAATCGCAAACGCCGCGGCACAAATTACTTTTATAGTCATAACGGCCTCCCTTTCTCTCCGTTCGGGCGGAACGCTTACACATGGCGGAATATCGCACGTTCCGCCGCCGTAGGAGGAGATATTATTATTCTGCGCCTTTCAGCGCTTCCACCATGTCGATTTTTTTATTCTTTCTCGAAACCAATACGCTGACGGTAAGCGAAACGAGGAAAGTTATCGCTATCGTCGCAAGCACCGTCCACACGCTGATTACGGCACGCATTTCGTACTCCGACGCAAGCGCTTTAAGAAGAAACGTAAGCGTCCCCGCTCCGAGCGGAATACCGATAATCGCGCCGACGAGCGTCACCCACAGATTCTGACTTATGAGCAGTCTGCCGATTTGTTTATCTTTAAAGCCCACGACTTTGAGCGTAGCCATTTCGCGGTAACGTTCGGTGTAACTCATGATGCCGAGGTTATAAAGCACGATAAGTCCGAGTATCACGGCTCCGCAGACAAGAACGGTTACGGACATTCTCAGCATTTTAACGAACGAATCGAACGACTTCATCAGTTCGTTTTTATATTGATAACTCTTTATTATTTTATTCGTGAAAGCGGAAGCACTCCTCTCGTTTGTGTAAATACTGTCGATCGAATAGCGTATCCCTTTAACACGGGCATATTCGGGCGAAATTATAATGTTTTCACCGGTAGAACGGAACACTCCCGCGACTTTTAGTTCATACTTTTCTTCCGAGCCGTAACGTTTAAGCGTTATCGTATCGCCTTTTTTGAGCTTGAATTTGTCGGCTATGCGGCGGCAGATAAGCGCGCCGTCATCCGGCAAATCGATGTAACCTTTTTTGTCGTCGGGGAAAGAAACGTAGCCGTGTTTAACCGAATAAACGTCGAGAGAAAGCGCTTTTTCGCCTGCTTCGACGCCCACGCTGCCGCTCCAGTCGCCGTCCAGTTGCTCGACGAGTTCGAGAGCCTTATCCTCTTCGGCGGTTTCGGTGAGATTGACGCGCGTTTGGTAATTCATTGCCGAATCGTAGTAGTCGGACATAAACGCCTGCATAGTGTCGTTCATTCCGAGTGCCGCGACCAGTATCAGCACGCAGCCCACTATTCCGAACAAACTCATTCCCGTACGGGCTTTGTGGCGCATGATGTCGCGCGCGTTCCACTTGGTGCCGAAACTCAACTTTTTCCAAAGTTTGGTTTTCTCGATCGCAAGATTTTTCATCTTTTTGGGAGCGTAGGGACGTAGCGCGTCCGCAGCCGTTCCCGACAGCATCTTTTTAACCGACAGCCAGCCGATAAACGTTAAAAATACGACCAGTGCCGCGACTATCACCCAGCAATACCAAGGCGCGTACAAATTCCAGTACGGCATGTCGAGATAAGTTCCCATCATTACTTTCGGAGAGAACAGCATCGACGCTATGCCGCAGCCGAGCGCTATACCTAATCCGCAGCCTACGACGCCTATTGCGAACGCGTATGCCGAATAATGCGCGGTGATGGTTTTATCCTTGTATCCGAGCGCTTTAAGCGTTCCGATCTGCGTTTTTTCCTTCGCGGTCAGTCTGTGCATGGTGGTCACCATGGTGAGCACCGCAATGACGAGAAACAGCACCGGGATAACCGAACTCATGGTTTGACCCTCTTCCTTTTCGCTCTGCGCTCCTGCGGAAGAGATGACCTCGCTGCGCGTCAGAATAAGAGTCGTGCAGCCGAGCGCGGCGTTCGCCCTCTCGCTTATAGTAGTTTTATCTGCGTCCGAAATGATGTTGATTCGGTTGTAAATCGCATAGCCGCCCATTGCTTTTTTATAGAAAGCCGGGGAAACGTACGCAAATCCGAATCGTTCGTAGTCGGGCATGAGTTGCGTCGAATCTCTTATGCATATAAGTTGTTCGCCCGCTTTTATAAGCCCTGCCACGACGCCTTCGAACTTTTTGCCGGCGTACGACAGCGTGATGACGTCGCCCGTTTTGAATCCGTTTTTGTCCGCGTACTTATCCGAAAGCCACACCTTGTCCGTGCTGCTCGCGTCGTACTTTTCGCCGCTTACGAGATAGAAATACGAAACTTCGCTGTTTTCGGTGACTGACAGCGCGAGCGAATTGTCTTTTCCTTCCACCGTTACGTTCTCGCACAAATACCGTCCGCTTTTCTTGACTTCGGGAATAGCCGCTATTTTTTCGGCGTCCTCCTCGAAAAATCCGGCGTATGAAGTGCTGACCAGCCTGTAATCGGCAAAGCCCGTTTCGGCGAAAAAGCGTTCGGTGTTTTTTTCGATGCTCAGCCATTCCATGTTGAAGCCGACAAACACGCCCACTCCGAGCGCAACCATTATTATCATCGATATGAACTGGGCTTTGTACTGACCCATCGTTCGCACAAGTTTTCTAAAAAGCATACTACCAGTCCACCTCGTCTACGCTTGCGGGGGAAGTCTGCTCGTCAAGCGCGACCACCTTACCGTTCTTGACGCGCACGACTACGTCCGCCATTTTGGCAATGTTCTGGTTGTGAGTGACTATTATTA
The DNA here is from genome assembly GCA_934229275.1 of uncultured Clostridia bacterium. Classification (GTDB taxonomy): domain Bacteria; phylum Bacillota; class Clostridia; order Christensenellales; family Pumilibacteraceae; genus Neoclostridium. The sequence continues at coordinate 5,199 of CAKQDN010000018.1, forward strand.
TTGTCTTTTTGTAAGAACGAGCCATTTTCAGCAGTAATTTCAGTACCATGACGCCCGTTTCCGAGTCGAGCGCGCCGGTAGGCTCGTCGCAGAGCAGTATTTTCGGATTTTTGGCAAGCGCGCGGGCAATGGATACGCGCTGCTGCTCGCCGCCCGAAAGTTCGTTCGGGAAGTTTTTCAGGTGATCGGAAAGTCCCACCTCTTCGAGCATGCTCTCGGCGGACAATGCGTTCGAAGCGATGTCCTTTACGAGTTCGACGTTTTCTTTGACGGTCAGCGTGGGAATCAGGTTGTAAAACTGGAAAACGAAGCCCACTTTGGCGGCGCGGTATTCTGCGAGTCGATCGCTCGAAAGCGTCGAAATGTCCTCTCCGTCCACAACTATCGTTCCGCTCGTCGGACTGTCCAGTCCGCCCAAAAGATTTAAAAGCGTGCTTTTGCCTGCGCCGCTCGGTCCGAGTATGACGACGAATTTTCCCTCTTCGAGCGATACGCTCACGTCGTCAAGCGCGCGCGTTTCGTGATCGCCGCTTCTGTACGCCTTCGTTACGTTTTTCAATTCTATCAATGCCATGATTCGCTCCTATAATGTGAAACTTTTTTCATATTATATTATAGTAACGTTAATTCCGTTTGTCAAGCAAAATGTGAAACTTTTTTCATATTTTCGGAGGAAATTTTCCGGACAAAAAAATAAAGGCGGCTTTTTGTAAAGCGCCTTTATAAATGCGATGTTTTTCACGTCGATTCGTCCGCGACGTAGACGTGTTTTGATTGTAAAGAAGTCAGTTTTTACCGTTCTCGCATTCAATAGAGTCCAGAATTTTACGCCACCTCTCTTCGAAATCCGAGGTAGACGTATCCGGCGTAAATCCGCTTTTCAGGTAAGTTTTAATGGCGGGAATACGAAAATCGTCCGTGGTGAGATAAGCGGTTTGCATGCCCTTTTCGCATAAAACGCGCACGGCGTAGAGCGACATCAGATTGCCTATACCGCGACCTCTCGCTTCGGGTTTTGCCGCAACCATATGAATATACCCTTCTTTTTTAACAGGGTCGCAAATGACTGTTATCGTGGCAACCGGTTGTCCTTCGCAAAGGAAAAAAGCGCAGTCATCGGGCTTGTAACATGGGTAATGAAAGTTGCACTCGCGCCAGAACGCTTCGTCCTCTTTTTTTTCGCTCAAGCCGTACCGAACAATATCCAGCCAGGCATCGAGCGGCTCGACCATTTGGCTCCAATTGCAAACCGACACTCCTTCCGGGAAAATTATAGGTGCGCTCTCCGTACCGTCGTTCTTCCAACGCATGATTAACTGACTCATACCGTATCCCTCTCGTTTTTCTTTTCTGCAAAACTTGTTTGCAATTGAAATTTTTTATATTATATCATAAACAGCGGAAATTATCAAGAGTTTTTAATGCTTTTATGCCTTACTTTTTTGTAAAAAAGTAAGCAAAAAACTTTTGAGTTAGGTGAAGTTTGGAGAGAACGCATTTTAAAGCATCGCCCTTCGGGAGAGGCTTTAACGCAATCGGCTAATTTTAAAGCAACAAACCCTGTACGATTATGTAGGGGAGGGGTCTCCCCTACCGTGAACCTACGGTTTGGTTTTTTTACATATGCCGATACATTGCATTAACGATAATAATCCCACCGTCTTCTCGCTGCCGCTCGAAGCCACCTCCCTTGCAAAGCAAAGGAGGCTTTAAAAGGTTGTGATTTTAAAGCACTCGGCTCGTTTACCTTTGTAGGGACAGCGTCCGTTGGCTGTCCACTTACTTTTTTGTAAAAAAGTAAGCAAAAAACTTTTGAGTTCGATAGCCCATTCGCAAAAATTCTCGACCTTATTTAAAGGCTCCCTTTTCGCAAAGGGGGCTGGCTCGAAGAGCCTGGGGGATCGCCTCGCTTGTGTTTTGTATCGGTTGAGTTTTAATTCCCCTCTCCGTCGGCTAACGCCGCCACCTCTCCCGGAGTGAGAGGCTTTAAATTCTCCGCGTTCTGCAATCTCGGACGGCTCCATAAAAAATAATGTTCCCTTAATATAAGGGAACATTATTTTTGGCGGAGACGGTGAGATTCGAACTCACGAACGGTTGCCCGTTACCTGATTTCGAGTCAGGCCCGTTATGACCACTTCGATACGTCTCCACAAAACGCTAATTATTATAGCACGTTTTGCGGAGTTTTGCAAGCGTTTTCGCGTTAAAAAGTAAATATTTGCTTTATCGCGGCGATCAGAAGTCCATAAGCGTATTTTTCTCGCGCGATAAGCCGTCGAACAAAGAAGTAAGGTCGCTGGTTTTAAGTCCGGTATCGCGCAGAATTTTGGAGTTATCCATAATTCTGTCAAACATTCTGTCGTAGTGCAACTGCCATTTCATCCAGATGCCGTAGTCGCCGCCGGCACGCGCGCGAAGGTACTCCTCTTCCGTTCCGACGACGTAACGTAAGCCGAAAATTTCTTTATAGTACCCTGCGATTTCGCCCCAGGTACGCGTTTCGCTCGTCGTGACGTTATAGTCGTTTTTCAGTGCTTTTGGATTAAACAGCAGACCCTTAATCATCTTTGCGACGTCGCCTGCCCAGGTCATGGTCGCCTGAACGTTCATGGCGTTTTCGGCAAGAACGACCGGTTTACCCGCTTTGAGCGCGCCCATAATTTGCGGACGTTCGAGCGTCATGAGTTGGCAGCGATATTTCGAATAGGTAATTGCCGGGCGGATAATGGTCCAGTTATCGGCGTTGTAGCCGCGCAAAAAGCGTTCGCCCTTCGCCTTATAAATGCTGTAATCGTCGGAATAGCGCAGATCGTAGTCGGTACTGACGTCCAGAAGTTGCGGCGAACTCTCGGTCACTGGGTGACATTGGTCGGCGAACACGCGGTAGGACGACAGAAAGACGTATTGCGAAGTGTGGTCGAGATAAACAGGGATAAACTTCGCAAAATTCGCGGTGTCGTAGATCATAAAGTCCACCACGGCGTCGAAATTCTCGTCCGCGACCGACCGCACGACCGAGAGATCGAACATGTCTGCTTTGATAAACTTAACGTTTTCGTAGTCCGCAGGCAGCACGGCGTCGTTAGCGATTACAGTGACGGAATAGCCGCTTTTTGCAAGCAACGGCACGAGATAGGTGCCCATTGCTCCCGTTCCGCCGATTACGAGTATTCTTTTCATAAAAAATCCCTCCGATTTCTTTCGTTACGACTATTATAGCGGCTTGACCGACTTTTATCAATATGCTATAATATCAAAAAACAGCACGATAGTCTTGTTTTTCGGGAGATATTATGAATTATAACGATATGAACGTATCGATGCTCACGTTGAACCGCTGCACGTCCGAAAAATACGTGCGGCACTACACGCGGCAGGGCAAGGAATGTCACGCAATCGGCTTTTTGCTGTCGGGGACGGGCAGACTGCATCACGACGACAAAAAAATCGAACTAAAAACCGGCGACGCCTTTTTCATCGCGAAAGGCACGCGCTACTATTCGGAGTGGTTTCCCGTTGAAGGTAGCGGCTACGCGTTTTACGCTCTTCACTTCGATTTTACCGTTCCCCCGAACGATTTAGCGTTTGACGACGGACTGATAAAAATTTTGTCCGGGCAATCGCTTATTCTGCCGCTCGTCCGCGCGCTTGAAGCGGAACGGCAAAAGCCGGACGAGAACAAATTAAAGTCGCTGTCGATTTTTCTCGAAATACTGTCGATCGCGCTGCCGCAGACGGAACCGAGAAAAACTTCGCGCTGCTACGCCTCGGTTTTGCCGGCAATCGAATACGTCGCCGCGCATCCCGACCTGAACGTCGACGCCGATTATCTCGCAAAAACGTGCAATTTAAGCCGAGCGCGCTTTTTCGCCGCGTTCAGATCCGCCACCGGGACGACGCCTCTACGCTATGCGACCAAACTGAAACTTGCAGCCGCCGAAAAAGTTCTTTTGTCGCCTTCCTACGTTTCGGTCGAGCGATTAGCCGAACAATTCGGCTATTTATCTTCCGTTTATTTTATAAAACTGTTCAAAGCGGAGTACGGACTGACGCCTTTTCAATATAAAAAAGCCAACCGCGGCGAAGCGGAAGGCTTGTGAATTTATTTCGTTTATTTCTTGCCGTTACGGTTGTAGTGGAATATGTACTGTTGCGCAAACCCGGCATATTCGCCGTACCTCGCGGAATAGTACGCCTGCACTTTTTTGGGCGTATCGAGTTCGGCAGTTTTACACGACTTGAAAATCCAGGTGTCAACGGGATAAGCGGCGGTGCGGCTGAGCCCGAACAGCATTATGCAACCGGCTACTTTCGGTCCCACGCCCTTTATCCCGGTGAGCGATTTATAAATCTGCTCGTCGTCGTTTAAGGCGAGAATGCTCTCTTTCGCGGACGGGAACGCGCGACAGGCGTCGTAAATATACTCGGCGCGGTACCCCAGCCCCATTGCTTTCATGTCGCCGATCGACAGACTTTGCAGCCTCATAGCCGTCGGGAACGCGAAATAATCGCCTTTGTTTTCGCCGACCGCGCGGCACAGTTTTTCGATTATCGACTGAATTCGCTTTATGTTGTTGTTCGCCGAAATAATGAACGAGAACACCGTTTCGTCAAAGTCCTGTCTTAAAATACGCAGTGCTCCCGAATACGCCGCGGCTTCTTTAAGTTCGGGAAAAACGGACAACGTTTCCACGACTTTATCGTAATCGCGGCTTAAATCGAAATAGTTTTCGAAGTACTTTAAGTCGCCGTCCTCGCATTTCAAGGTGGTAACGTCGCCGTTTTGCGAGAGAAAGCAGCGTTTATCGCGCGAAAAAACGCAGTAAGTATTTTGATTATTATCGAAAGTATACCGAAACACCTGTCCGCACGTCAGAGTGTCCTTGGGCGAAAACCTTTTCGACGGATAATTTTTCTCGACGAGCATACGCTCCTCCGTAAAACAAAAGGACGACCGAAAAGCCGTCCTTAAAAAATCTTGATTCGAAACTTATTCGGCAACTTCAACGATGCTTACTTGTTTCTTGCCTGCTCTCTGACCGAACTTAACGACGCCGTCCTTCAAAGCGAACAGAGTGTCGTCGCTGCCGATACCGACGTTTTTGCCTGCGTGAACCGCCGTTCCTCTCTGGCGAACGAGAATGTTGCCTGCGAGAACGAACTGTCCGTCAGCGCGCTTTACGCCGAGACGTTGAGCCTGCGAGTCTCTTCCGTTTTTGGTAGAGCCGCCGCCCTTTTTATGAGCAAATAACTGAATATTGATAAACATTTATTTAACCTCCAATTTAATGAACCGAGGATAGCCTTCCGCAAGGTCGGTTATCCCGCACAACATGGTGTCCAGAACGACGTCCGCGTCGTGCCTTTCTTCCGCTACAAGGTCGCCTGTTTTAACTACCATAGAACCTTCGGGGTCGGCGATACAAAAGGAAAACTTCTTTATCTTCGCGACTTTTTCCAGCCCCATGACCGCGGTTTGAATAATCGCGGAAAGAGCGGCGCATACGATGTCCATTCCCTCTTCGGCGTAACCGGTGTGACCTTTTGCCGTGACGGAAACTATATGCCCTTCTTTTTTTTCGACCTTAACGGTTGTCATTAGCCTATATTCTCTACCAAAAGACGAGTAAACGGCTGTCTGTGACCCTGCTTTTTGCGCTCGTTCTTCTTAGCCTTATACTTGTAAACGAGAACTTTCTTCTCTTTACCCTGACCGAGAACTTTGCAAGTAGCCTTTGCGGTTACGTCCTTGCCTGCCACGACGGTGTCTCCGTCAACGGTCATAAGAACGTCGAGTACGACGGTTTCGTCCTTGGCAACGTTCAACTTCTCAACGTTGACGATGTCGCCTGCCTGAACCTTGTACTGTTTGCCGCCCGTCAAAATTACTGCGTACATATTAGCACCTCCTCAATGATGTCTCCGTTAGGCAAGGCAGCGGACAAATTCCTGCGTTTAGTCGCCTTCACTATACGGCTCGGGCAATATTATACAATAAAACGCAAGGCTTTGTCAAGCAAAAAACCTGCGTTTAGTCGCCGTTTTTAATGTTTTTTACGCTTTTTTATCGTTTTTATCCTGTTCGGAGCCGTCATTGTCGTCGTCGCCCATTAAAAGTCCGAGATCCGCCATAATTTCTTCGAGGCTTTCCTTCGGATTCAGCGCCTCTTCGAAACTGAATCCGCTCTCGCCTTCTCCGGCGGGCAGCGGAGCATTCACTCGCGACGATTTATACTGCGTTTTCGCAGGCTTTACCTCGTCCTCGGGTAGTTTCATAAAAGTCTGACGCTCGAACGACGGAATATCGTCGTCCTGCGACAAGTCGTCCAGTTCGCCGTTCTGGCGGATAAGACGCGAAAACTCCTCGCGGAAACGGTTTCCTTCTCCGTCGGCAGGGGAAGCGGCTGCGGTCTGCGCTCCTAAAATACGGTTTACCTTGTCGTTGAAGTTCTGAACGGCTTGCAAATCTTCGGTAAGCGGGTACTTTTTGATGAGTTTTGCGTAGTAGGTCAGCCAGCGGGCGTGGAACGTTTTGAGTTGCTCCATTTCCTGAACGTACTTATACGCGGACAGTTTTTCTATCTCGTCCGCTTTCTGAAGGGCTGCCGTGATGGCTTCGCCGATACGACGCGACTTTTTCTCGTATTCGGCGATTTTGTCGCGCTGCTCCGAAATGGTTTTTTCGAGATCCGCGATGACCTTTTTCTGCTGCTCGACGGCAGCCGCCGCGTCCGCTTCGGTTTTGGCGATATAGGCGTCTACGTCCTTTTGTTCGTAGCCCTTGCGCACTATTCTGAATTTGCTGTCCGCTGCTTTTTTCATGTCCTACTCCGTTAATAACAGTTTTTGTTTGAGTTCGTACAAGCCGTCCGACAGGTCCACCTTGTGAATATGCGGACTTTCGAGACGCTTGTATTCCTCCCAGAAATCTCCCAGTTCTTTTCTTCTGTACGCCGCGTTCTCGGCAATCGTGGGGAAGTCGTACACGACTTTTCCCTTGTCTATAACCTGCACCATGAGTTCACGAACGTCGTAGTCTTTAAGAACGCTCTGTTTCCAGCGTTCGGTTTCGTGAGTAAGCGTGATGGGCTTGGGCAGTTTTTCTCCCCGAAGAGCAATTAGGTCTGCAAACGCTTTTCCCGACTCCTTTTTATACAGACGGTACACCGTTTTGAAGCCCGGATTGGTGATTTTTTCGATTGAATCGGACTTTTTGAGTTTGGGAACGAGTTCGCCGTCCTGCTCTATTGCGGCAAGTTTGTACACTCCGCCGAGCGAGGGCATGGACTCGCTGGTTATCAGTTTCGTTCCTATACCGTACATATCGATTTTGGCTTCCTGCGCGTTGAGGGCGGAAATGACGTTTTCGTCGATGTCGTTGCCGGCAAAAATGAGAGCGTCCTCGTATCCTGCGTCGTCGAGCATTTTTCTCGCCTGCTTGGAAAGATATGCAAGGTCGCCGCTGTCGAGACGAATTCCGAGCGGTTTATGACCTTCTTTTTTAAGTCTGTCGAACACTTTTATGGCGTTCGGGATACCTCTTCCGAGCGTATCGTAGGTATCGACGAGCAGCAGGCAACTGTCGGGGTACATATCGGCGAAAGCGTTGAACGCGGTAAGTTCGTCGGGGAAAGACATGACCCAACTGTGAGCGTGCGTTCCCTTGACCGGAATATTGAACATTTTTCCGGCAAGCACGTTGCTGGTGCCTATCGCGCCGCCTATCATGCTTGCGCGGGCGCCGTAAATGCCGGCGTCGGGTCCCTGCGCTCTTCTCAGTCCGAATTCGACTATCGTGCCTTCTCCGGCTGCGGTGGTCATGCGGTCGGCTTTGGTTGCGATAAGCGTCTGATGGTTTATCATGCACAGAAGCGCGGTTTCGACGAACTGCGCCTGAATGAGCGGAGCCTTGACTATTACGAGCGGCTCCATGGGGAATATTATTTCGCCTTCGCGAACGGCGTAGAGGTCGCCCGTGAATTTAAATGTGCGCAGATATTCCAGAAATTCGGGACTGAAAGTTTTAAGCGAGGCAAGATATTCGATGTCCTCGTCGTTAAACTTTATGTTTTTGATGTAGTCCACCACCTGTTCGAGTCCGGCTGCAACGGCATAGTTTATCTGTCCTTTCGGACGGAAAAACATATCGAACACGGCTTCGCGCTCGCCTATTCCTTCGCGGAAATAGCCGTTCATCATGGTAAGCTGATAAAAGTCCGTAAGTAACGTCAGGTTTCTGTTCATTTTTTATCTCCTTTTCTTAAGTATATAACGATAAGCGCCGTAACGAGCGCGATATACGCGATCAGAACGACGAAAGTATATCCCAGTCCCAGTATTCCGAAAACGTGGAGCAAAAATATCGCTCCGGCGAGAATAAACAGGATTGCGAACGTCAGCAGTTTTAGAAATTCGCGGCTTATTATCATCGCGCCGAGGCAGGCTATACCGGGAATCGCGATATAAATCGGATATAACGCGGCGTAACTGCATCCGAACACCTTGCACGCGAAACTGATGCCTGCAGGCACGAAAAAACAGAACGCTATCCACATGGACACCGAGTTCCACTGAATGAGCGCGTTTACGAAAAATATCGCTCCTGCCGCCGAAAGCGCGATACCCACAACCGTCTGCGAGAAAGGTACGCCTATTATTCCGAAGCGCGACAGTAATATTATCGCCACCGCAGCCACCGCGATTAACGCATCGACTACGTTACACGCGATTTTTTTTGCAGGGCTTACATATAGTTGCTTTTCTTCCATTTCGTTCAGTCCTTTTTGTTTTTTTCGTCCGTTTCGAACGGATTAGCGAATTCGAACGGATTTGTATCGGAATATTTTGCCGTTCGGCTTCCGTTTCCCGAAGATTTTTGCCGATTTATCTTATAAACGGAGGCATTTTCGCTCCCTTGCGAATAATCGGAGAGGATTTCGTCATCCGATTCGTCTTCAAGTTCGTCGCAATCCTCTTCGTTTTCCTCTTCTTCGAGTTCGTCGAGGATGAAAAGGTCGTCGTTATCGAGAAAATTCATTGTTTCTCGCCCTCGTCGCTGCCGCTATCGTCGCTTCCGTCGTCGGATTCGTCGGGATTTTCGTCGCCTTCGCTTTCCTCTTCGAAAGTAATTTTCTCTTCTTTCTTTTTAAGACTTTCGAGCGACGGCTTATTGACGCGCGACGTTTTTTCTCCGTAGTAACCGGAAGTAAGTTCCGAGTCGGCAACGAACACGAAAAACCTCTTATCCGATCGTCTTGCTCCGACGATATACGAAAAGAGCAGAAGTATTCCGGCAAAAACCATGACTATCGCGAACACCTGATCGATTTTGAGTACGTCTTCGATAAGCCAGAGTTCGCTTATTCTCAAGCCGTCGATTACGGCTCTGCCGATTCCGTACAGAATCAGGAATTCGACGCACTCGAAGCCGTCGAAACTCTTTCTCTTTCCGACGTACGACCACAGCATAAGCGCGAAAACCAGCATATCCCACACGAATTCGTAGAAAAACGTGGCGTAATACCATTTATCGTCTATGCACACCGACAGCGGAAACCATTTATTTGCGTCGTTCGTAACGAGGTCGCCCATCGAGCGTTTATCGATAAGGTCGCCCCATCTGCCCGCTCCGAGCGCGAATATAGCGGCAACCGCCACGGCGTCGCACATCTGCGCGAAAGTGACGTTTCGGTGCGCGTATTTATCGGTATCTTTAATGTAAAGATACCTGTTCACCGCGTACATAATGCCCAGTCCGACCACTGCGCCGATAATCGCGCCTAATGCGCTGAGCGTTCCGTCCGAGTCGCCCAGTCCGAAAAATTCGGAGAACGTCCAACTCGTGGACAACGCCGCGTGCGTGAATATGACGTAGTAAAGACGCGCGAACAAAAAGGCGGGAATCAGCATATAGAGCAGCGCTTCGAATGCGAAATCTTCGTAAAGTCCGCGCTTTTTGGAAACGAAAAACAAGACGAACGCGGCTGCTATCACGCTTACCGCCGTCGTCACTCCGTAACCGTTTATTGCACATATAAGAGAAGTGTTCATTCTGTCGTCCGAAAAAAATTATTTGCCGGATATTCTCCGACAGATAAATTTTACAATTTTTTACGCTTTTTGTCAAGGCGTAACGAACGGCTTGCCGCGCGAATTATGGTTTTTTTACCAATATTCCGCGAACGGGCATATATCTGTCACGCCTTATCTTCACGCTCTTTACGCATTTATCGCCGTCGTAGTACAGTAAATACCCTTCGCTTACCAGCCCCGCGCTTCCGCTTCTTATCCGCATGAGCGCGCCGCTCTCCTCTTCGGGCGCGAAGTATTTGCCTTCCGTATCCTCGATTATGCGGTCGTCGGGAGCCGCTCCCTGCGAAACGATAACGCTTTTGCGGACTATTTTATAGCGGTTGCGCTCGCCGTAAAACTCGACCCGTATTTTTCCGTCCGCGCAGTACGCTCGTATAAACACTTTACTCTCCCCTCCGTTGACGAAAACGAGGTCGCCCGAACCGTAACTCACGGCGGCGTCGAACGACGGAGCGACGTACGAGGGCGCAAGACTGTGACTGCCGGCTTGTTCGATGTTCATTCCGGCGATAAGCGCGGCGTTATACAAAGTGGTCGAAACCTGACAGACTCCGCCGCCCATTCCTTCAACGTACTCGCCTCCGACTATTATTTTAGCCGGATAAAAGCCGTTTTGTTCGGTTCGTCTGCCCACCGTGCGGTTGAACGAAAACGCTTCTCCGCCCGAGAGCGTCGTTCCGTTAATAATCTCTGCCGCGCGCTCGACGTTACGGCGACGATTGGCTCCCGACCGCGAATAATCGGTGCAAAAACTCGATTTAAGATACGTCAGAGCCGCGTTATCGGCGGTCGTGACCTCGGGTTCGACTGACTCGGTTTTAACGGTTATTTCGCGCTTTCCCGACACCAGCGCGTCGTAAAAATCGGCGTAGAAAGCGCGCTCGTCGGCTTTTTGACCGCTTTTATGCGACGTTATGACGAATTTTTTCGCGTCGTTCGGAGTAAAGCGGATGGTACTGTCGCGCGGAGCGACGTACGCTTCCTCTGCAACTCGTTCGAAAAAGTCGGGTAATTTCGGAAAAGACGCGATAACGGCTCGCTTTTTGCTCTTTCCCGACCGCACTTTTCTTGCCGCTTCCGCCGCTTTTACCGCGCGGTCGGCGTTGACTTTATTCTCGCGCATTTCGTAGGCGCAGTCGTGGTCGGTCGGCTCGATGTACTTATCCTCGTACGTCAGCGTTTTGTCGCCGCACCGCACGGAAAGCGTAAAATCGGGAACGTCGGCGGTCGTCGCCGCATACACGGTGCTTTCGGATCCGCAACGCTCATTTTCTGCCGAAAACGTTTCGCTATCGCGGAACGCACATGTAAACGCGGCTGCGATCGCTATTATCGCCGCGATTTTTTCTGCCCGATTTTTCATACGGTTAGAATGTCGTTTTTTGCGCGAATATATACGAATTATATGCAAAACGCCCGCCACGCGTTTACGGCGGCGAGCGTTATTTCGTTTTTTCTTTTATGATTTCGTAAAACGACCTTTCCTTTTACCGAGCCGTATAGCCCTCGACGAATATTTCGCGGATTTTTTCCACCTGAACCGCCTTTACGCCCTTGCTCATGAGCCACGATTTCGCGCGGTCTGCCTTGGTATCTCCCGAGTAGTTGTCGAGTTTACTCCACCACTGCTTGAATTCGGTGGTAAAGTTGTTAAGACGCGAGCCGTGCGTGGAAAAATTTGTGAATAAATAGTCGCGAGCGATGTCTTCGTAACTTGCTCCGCACACCGTAAGCAGCATAAACGTGCAGATTCCCGTTCTGTCCGCGCCTGCCGTGCAGTGCAGATACACCGGTTCCGCGTCTGCGTTCGCGATAAGCGAGAATATCTGCTTGTATTCGTCGGCAAATTTTTCGAATCTCGTGCCTTCCGTTCCCGACGGAATGGATATAGCGGAATAATTGATGCCGTTTACGTACGGGCCCAGACATTGAGCGGAGTCGCGAAGGTCGATTTCTCTCAAAATACCCAGACGAAGCATTTCCGCCTTGCCCTTCTCGGTAATTCCGTTCAGGTTTGCGCCGCGATAGTATAAACCTTGTCTTATTTTTCCGCCCTTGACCAGCGAAGAATCGTATCCGCCGATGTCGCGCACGTTGGTAACGCCGCTGATGTACATGTTGCGCGGTCCTTTGTCCGCAACGGTGAATTCGCGCACTTCCGCTTTTCTTGCGCCGTCGACGCTCGATCCGACCTTCCAGTACAGTTTTTGTCCCAGTTTGAGATTGAACACGCGGTACTTTTTCTCGGTTAAGTTTTCAACCGTCACGGCATTACTGAAATCGGCATCGTCGGAGTAGATAAGCGCGTAAGATCCGCCGCTTACGTCGGCGTCCGAAAAATCGAGCAGAGTGCCTTCGGGACGACTGAGTTCCGATACTCCTACCGCGTACGCCGAGATGTTTTCGACGTCTTTATCCATGATATACGCATACTGATTTGCCGTGTGAAAGTCGTTTGCAGGCTTTTTGACGTCCTCAACCGGAACGTACTCGGCTCTTTTGATAACGAATTCGAAGTAGTCGATATTGGGATTGCCGTGACCCGTGTCCTCGGCGACTTTCATTCTTACCGAATGTTCGCCCTCGGGCAGCGTTATCGCGGTATATTCGAACGTTTCCCATTTAGTGATGTCCGAACGAGCGTCGAGAACGGTTTTTTGGGGAGAAATCGCCATGTTTCTGTTCTCGTCCACGATGAACAAATAGGATCTGCGAAGGTCCTGCTTGTGATCCTTCCACTTTTCGGGCTGAACGTACGCCGCCGTCATCTTAATCTCGGCGGAAAACGACAGATTTATCTTGAATTCGAAATATTGCCCTTCTTTCACGGCTCCGGTCGCCGCGGCAAGAAATTTTCCGCCCGATGCGTCCGCGCGCTCGACTATCGTCGTGGGGTTTGCTCCCGATTTGGCGTAGTGCGTAATATCGCCGCTCTCCGCTTCGAAACGCGCCGTTCCCTGCTTATTTATAAAGAGTGTGTAATTTCTTACTTCGGATACCGGAAGGTCGGGATCCTCTCCGAGCGGCTCGATGTCCTCTTCGAATTTAGCGTTGCAATCGAGGCATAAGCGGTAGCGTTTGCCCTTCTCGTAGGTCGTCGGTTTCTTTTCGATAATCCACTCGCCGTAGTTGCCGGTGTGAACCGACGGATCTAACGGAATATCCTCGGTGACGGTATTGCCGCACCCGGAACATACGCCTTCCTTTTCTCCGACCGCATTGCATTTTGCCGCAGTTTTTATCGTCCAGGCGTAACTGTGTTCACCCGTAGCCGGCAATGTGCGTTCGCTTTCGGCTCCGCACGCCGAGCAGACGCCTTTTTCCTTACCTTCCGCTCCGCACGTCGCCTCAGTTTCAACCGTCCAGACGTAGTTATGTTCGCCTGCTATTGGCAATGTGCGTTCGCTTTCGGCTCCGCACACCGAGCAGACGCCTTTTTCCTTACCTTTCGCTCCGCACGTCGCTTCGGTTTCAACCGTCCAGACGTAGTTATGTTCGCCGGTTGCCGGGATCGCTTCTTCCGTTTTTTCGCCGCACGAGCAAGTCTTTTCTTTAAGTCCGTCCTCTCCGCACGTCGCTTCCTTGACGACGATCCACTCGCCGTATTCGTGAACGTGCCGTTCAGTATCGGGCTTGCATCCGGAAGCCGTCACTGCAAAAAGCATGCCGAGCGCAATAACGATTGCCGCAAACTTTTTCGTTTTTCCCATAATCTGCCCTCCGTATGTTGTTCGGGGGGGGGCAAGCCGTCGCTTGCTTTTCCCGACCGATTGTTTTGCCGAACACCGATCGCCTTGCAACGAAAAAATCATCTCGCCAAATCAGGCGCAGTCGTCTTTCATCGTTTTCTCCGATTCGATTATCGGCTTTGACTATACGTTACCATATTTTGCGCAAATTGTCAATACGATTGCCGCCGCCTCGGCGACATTTCGCAATATCGTTTAACAAAATGGTCTTTTTTATTAAAAAACGCATCGGACGGACGACGCGCTTATATGTATTCATTTTCAAGCGAAATAATCGGGGCGAATTTCTTTGATTTTTTTCAGCATTTTTTTCGCTATTCTGTAAAATCCGAGGTCGTTGGGGTGGATTCCGTCCACCGCGCAGTTTTCGCGATCGACCGAGCCGTAAAAACCTTTGCCGCTAAGCAGCCACACGTTGTTATCTCCCTCTTTTTTTGCCCTGTTAAAAGTGCTTTTAATTACTTCGAGGCGTTCTTTGCCGTCGGGAGTACGGTCGTAATCGGGACGTGAAATCATTAAAATCGGAGTCGCGGCGTTGTTCTTCCTGTAAATTTTGTAAAAATTATAATGCGTTCTTTTCAGCCATTCGGCGTCGGGAGCGTTATGGTCGTAGTCCAGAACGAAAAGCGACGCGGAAATCGAGGAGAAAAACTCTGCCATTGCCTCTTCGCCTTTCGCGCTTCCACTGAACCCGAAATTGAAAAAATCGATGTCGGTGTGTTTACATACGAGCGCCTGATAGCAGTTGTCGGGACGGGACGCGCAGGCTCCCTGCGTTATCGACGAACCGTAATAGACGATCGGCAGAACGTCTTTATACGGATCGAAAGGCGTAACGACGCTGCCCTTTTGCAGACCGATCGTAAGAGCGTCAACGTCGTTATAAAGCGGAAAATACAAAACGTAGTCGCGCTTGCAGCCGCCCGGCAGATTACATTCGGCGAAAAATCCCTTTTCGTCGTCCGGCTGCGGACGAAACGTCGCGACAAAATCATAGCCGCGAGAGTTTTTTTCAAGCAGCGTAAAGCCGCTCGAACCGGTCAGCGGCATATGAGCGAACTTGCACAAATATTCATACTTGACAGCAATCGAAAAATAATCGGAATTCGTGGAAAAGCACAGTCTGCCGCCCGACGTATTTCTCGCAAGAGCCGCCACGCCTGCGCTCGTTTTCTCGGCAACGTCGCCGGGAACGCGGTAAAAGCCGCCCTCTTTCTCCGAATAACGCAGTCCGAACAGCGAAAAACGCTCGTCGGGAACGGCGTAATAGTCTTTCTCTCGGCCGTCGCTCGCTCTTACCGCGGCAAAATTTTTGTCTATCTGCTCGATTTTCATGATTCTCTCCCGGACGATGAAATTTATTTTTCTACAATTATAACAAAACGCGCGCTTAAATGCAATCGTTTTGCCGCGTTGCCGTACTCGTTTTTTGTGATAATAAAGTTTCAATATAAAAGTGCGGACATGCGGATCGTTTACCGCTCAAACGATTGACCGCGCGCTTTTTTCGGAGTATAATTGACGTGAAAATCGTTACAAAGGAGCAATTATGACGACAATTCTGCTGATTCGCCACGGGCACAGCGTTACCAACCAAAAGGGCATTTTCACCGGTCAGACCGACGTTCCGCTCTCCGGAATCGGGCTGGAGCAAGCCGCTCTTACCGCGCGTTTCGTTGCCGATAATTACGCGGTTGACGCGGTATATTCGAGCGATCTTATGCGTGCTATGCAGACTGCGGAAAAACTCGGCGAGTTAATAGGTAAACCCGTTATAAAAGACGTCGCGCTTCGCGAAATTCACGGCGGGGACTGGGAAGGCAAAAACGTGGACGACATCGCGCGCGAGTACCCCGGAACGTATTTTTTGTGGAAAAACGACATCGGCGGTTGCACTCCGCCTAACGGCGAAAGCGTCGGGAATCTTCAAAAGCGAGCCGAAGAAGCGGTGTATAAAATCGCACACGAAAACGACGGCAAAACTGTCGCGATTTTCACGCACGCGTGCTTTATAAGGTCGCTGCAATGCCTGTATTCGGGCTTACCTCTTTCCGAAATGAAAAGCCTGAAATGGGTGCCGAACGCATCGGTAACCGAAGTCGGATTCTGCGGCAAAAACGCGGAACTATTAAAAGTCGGGCAAGCCGATCATCTTAAATCTCTGCACACCGAACTCAACGCAAAGTTATAGTTATTCTTATTTTTTAACGCAAAAATATGGTATTATCATCGCAAAAACACAATATTCCGCCGCTTTACGACATGGGCAGCACGCGCCTTATTCTGGGTAGTTTTCCGTCGGTAAAGTCCAGACAAACGGAATTTTACTATTCTCATCCGCAGAACAGATTCTGGAAAGTGCTTGCCGCGATTTACTCTTGTCCCGTCCCCGATACGATCGAGCGGAAGAAAAATCTTATACTTTCGCACAATCTCGCTCTGTTCGACGTAATCGCAAGTTGCGATATTTCCGGCAGCGCGGATTCGAAAATCACGAACGTCGTCCCGAACGACCTCTCTCCTATTCTGAGCGGTTCGAAAATCACGAAAATCTACGTCAACGGCAAAACCGCGGAAAAATACTACAATAAGTACCTTCGCGCCTCGACCGATATCGAGTGCGTTACTCTCCCCTCCACCAGTCCTGCGAACGCCGCCTATTCACTCGAAAAACTGATCGAAAGTTGGAAAATCATCGCAGAGTGATGTCCGCGAGCGGCTGTTTAATCGTTCGGCTTTTCGAAAAGAAGTTATGAAAGTCTTGACTATAATCTGCGGCTTATAAACTGCGATTTTAAAATAAAAAAGACTTCGGGATTGCTCTCGAAGCCTTTTTTCTACCCTGACGGGAATTATTATTTGATGATTTCGGAAATGACGCCGGAACCGACGGTTCTGCCGCCTTCACGAATAGCGAAACGAAGTCCCTTTTCTGCTGCGATAGGAGCGATAAGGGTAACGGTCATATCGACGTTATCTCCGGGCATAACCATTTCGACGCCTGCAGGCAGTTCGATGGTACCGGTGATATCGGTGGTTCTGAAGTAGAACTGGGGTCTGTAACCGTTAAAGAACGGGGTATGACGTCCGCCTTCTTCCTTCTTCAAGACGTAAACCTGAGCCTTGAATTCGGAGTGAGGAGTGATGGTGCCGGGTTTAGCGATAACCTGTCCGCGTTCGATGTCCTTTCTGTCGATACCACGGAGAAGGATACCTGCGTTGTCGCCTGCCTGAGCGAAGTCGAGGGACTTACGGAACATTTCGATACCGGTAACGACGGAAGTCGTGGTGGGTTTAATACCGACGATTTCGACGGGTTCCTGAATCTTGATGGTACCACGCTCAACTCTACCGGTAGCAACGGTGCCACGACCGGTGATGGTGAAGACGTCTTCTACAGGCATAAGGAAGGGCTTATCGGTATCACGGACGGGATCCGGGATATAACTGTCGACAGCGTCCATAAGTTCGAAGATGCACTTGCATGCTTCGTCGTCTGCATTGCCTGCCTGAGCGGCTTCGAGAGCCTTAACTGCGGAACCTCTGATGATCGGGGTGTTGTCACCGTCGAATCCGTAGGAGGAGAGCAGTTCTCTGATTTCCATTTCGACGAGGTCGAGAAGTTCGGGATCGTCGACGAGGTCGGTCTTGTTCATGAAGACAACGATCTTCGGAACGCCTACCTGACGAGCGAGCAGGATGTGCTCACGGGTCTGGGGCATGGGACCGTCGGTTGCTGCAACGACGAGGATTGCTCCGTCCATCTGAGCAGCGCCGGTGATCATGTTCTTGACATAGTCGGCGTGGCCGGGGCAGTCGACGTGAGCATAATGACGCTTAGCGGTCTGATACTCAACGTGAGCGGTGTTAATTGTAATACCTCTTGCTTTCTCTTCGGGCGCCTTATCGATTTCGTCATAGCGCATAGCCTGAGAAAGGCCTTTTGCTGCCAGAGTCATGGTGATAGCAGCGGTAAGGGTGGTCTTGCCGTGGTCAACGTGGCCGATAGTACCAATGTTAACGTGAGGCTTCGATCTGTCGAATTTTGCTTTAGCCATTTTATTTTTCCTCCGAAAAAATTTTTATTTTGGTTTTATGACTTTAATTATATATGATAATCGGTTTTTTTTCAAGCGTTTTAACGCAAAAAACCAAAAATCTTTTAGTTCTGAGCCTTTTGCTGACGATCGACGATGATCTTGTCCGCAATGCTCTTGGGTACTTCTGCGTAATGGTCGAACGTCATGGTGTAGTTACCGCGGCCCTGAGTTACAGAACGCAGGTCGGTTGCGTAACCGAACATTTCGGCAAGCGGAACTTCCGCACGGATTTCCTGGTTGCCTGCGACCGTTTCCATACCCATGAGGTTTCCTCTTCTGGAGTTGATGTTTCCGATAACGTCGCCGAGATAATCTTCGGGGGTGGAAACTTCGACCTTCATGATGGGTTCCATAAGTACGGGGTCTGCCTTTCTCATACCTTCCTTAAACGCCATAGATCCTGCGATCTTGAACGCCATTTCGGAAGAGTCGACTTCGTGGTACGATCCGTCGTAGACCTGAACTTTGAAGTCCACGCACTCGTAGCCTGCGAGAACGCCGCACTGTTTTGCTTCTTTAATACCAGCATCGACTGCCGGGATATATTCTTTCGGAATAGATCCGCCGACGGTGATGTCTTCGAACACATATCCGCTGCCTGCGGGCAAGGGTTCCATGTAGATCTTGCAGTGACCGTACTGACCTTTACCGCCGGACTGACGAATGTACTTGCCTTCGACGTCCACCTTCTTCCTGATGGTTTCGCGATAAGCGACCTGAGGCTTACCGACGTTGACTTCGACTTTGAATTCGCGCATCATACGGTCGACGATGATTTCAAGGTGAAGTTCGCCCATACCTGCGATGATGGTTTGTCCCGTTTCGGTGTCGGTGTAGGTTTTGAAAGTAGGATCTTCTTCTGCGAGTTTCTGCAGAGCGATGCCCATTTTTTCCTGAGCAGCCTTGGTCTTGGGTTCGACTGCGACCTGAATGACAGGTTCGGGGAATTCCATAGACTCGAGGATGATGGGATGAGCGGGATCGCACAGCGTGTCGCCGGTGGTGGTATCTTTAAGTCCGACCAGAGCGCAAATATCGCCTGCGCGTACTTCTTCGATTTCCGAACGGCTGTTTGCGTGCATGAGCAGGATACGACCTACTCTTTCGCGCTTACCCTTAGTGGAGTTCATGACGTACGAACCGTTGGGCAGCGTTCCGGAATAGCAACGGAAGAACGCGAGTTTTCCGACGAACGGATCGGCTGCTATTTTGAACGCAAGGCCAGAGAACGGAGCGTTATCGTCTGCATGACGTTCCTCTTCTTCGCCGGAATCGGGGTTGACGCCCTTGATTGCCGGGATGTCGAGAGGCGACGGCAGGTAGTAGACGATTGCGTCGAGCAGTTTCTGCACGCCCTTGTTTTTGAAGGACGATCCGCAGATAACGGGGTTGATCTTCATTTCGATGGTGAGTTTACGGATAGCGGCGATGATTTCTTCGTTGGTGAAGTCTGCGCCTTCGTTTTCGAAATATCTTTCCATCAGAGCGTCGTCGCTTTCGGCAACCACTTCGAGCAGTTTTGCTCTCCATTCCTTTGCTTTTTCGACGAGTTCTGCGGGGATATCGTCCTCTTCCATCGTGGTGCCGAGGTCATCGGTATAGATGTCGGCTTTCATGGTAATAAGATCGACGACGCCGACGAAAGTATCCGAACTTCCGACGGGGATCTGAAGGGCGACGGGGTTAGCGTGCAGACGAGTTTTCATCTGTTCGATAACGTTGAAGAAGTCGGCTCCTTCTCTGTCCATCTTATTGACGTATGCGATACGGGGAACGCCGTACTTGGTGGCTTGTTTCCAAACCGTTTCCGACTGGGGCTGAACGCCGCCGCGCGCGCAGAAAACCGCAACCGCGCCGTCGAGAACTTTAAGCGAACGTTCGACTTCGACGGTGAAGTCCACGTGACCGGGGGTATCGATGATGTTTATTCTTCTGCCCAACCACTGAGTCGTGGTAGCGGCGGAAGTAATGGTGATACCTCTTTCCTGTTCCTGCACCATCCAGTCCATGGTAGCGGCGCCGTCATGGACTTCGCCGATTTTATGAACCTTACCGGTGTAGAAAAGGATACGCTCGGTTGTCGTGGTCTTTCCGGCGTCGATGTGCGCCATAATACCGATGTTACGGGTGTTCTCCAAACTGAATTGTCTTGCCATATTTTATCTCCTGAATGATTACCAGCGATAATGAGCAAACGCCTTGTTGGCTTCTGCCATACGGTGCATTTCTTCTTTCTTCTTAATGGAAGCGCCGGTGTTGTTATACGCGTCCATGATTTCGCCTGCGAGTTTCTCGTTCATGTTGTTCTCGCCGCGATTTCTTGCGTACAGAACCATCCATCTGATGGCAAGGGTCTGTCTTCTTTCCGGTCTGATTTCCATAGGTACCTGATAGGTCGAGCCGCCCACACGACGAGCCTTGACTTCGAGTACGGGTTTGACGTTTTCGAGAGCCTTGGTGAAAATGTCAAGCGCGTCTCCGCCCAACTTCTCGGCTACCATATCGAATGCTTCGTACACGATTGCCTGCGCGGTTCCTTTTTTGCCGTCCAGCATAACCTGATTGATGAGTTTTGCGACAACTTTGCTGTTGTAGACGGGATCGGGAAGCACGTCACGCTTCGGTACACCACTTCTTCTTGGCATAATTGTATCTCCTTTTTGATTTTTTATCCCTTTTCCGATTAAAAGAGGGAGCGTCTTTTCGAACGCTTTTTGCGTTCCGTAACCAAAGGAGCCGAATATTAAATCGATTTATTCAGCCCTGACTGAAGGCAAACCGCTTATTTAGCGCGTTTTGCACCGTACTTCGAGCGAGCTTGCTTGCGCTTAGCCACACCTGCGGTATCCAACGCACCGCGAATAATGTGATAACGAACGCCAGGCAAATCCTTCACTCTGCCACCACGAATAAGCACGACGCTGTGTTCCTGCAAATTGTGTCCGATTCCCGGAATATAAACCGTACCTTCCATCTTATTAACGAGACGGACTCTGGCAATCTTACGAAGTGCCGAGTTAGGCTTTTTAGGAGTAGTGGTGGTAACCGACAGGCACACGCCGCGCTTCTGGGGGTTGTTTTCCAGAATAGGGCTCATGGACTTGTAGACGAGTTTTTCACGACCTTTCCTAATTAACTGGTTAATAGTAGGCATAATTACTCTACCTCCTTGTTAGTAGTCTTGCCTGACGGTTTGCTCGGCTTTTTCGGGCAAAAGTCAGGACTTTTTCGCGTGCGCAACGCTTGCGCTATTGCAACACACCTCATTATTATACTAAATCGCGCGGTTTAAGTCAAGCACTCTGAAGCGTTTTTTGCGAAATACCGCAATTTTTTTTGATTTCGGGGCGTTTTGCGCGTTTTTCACAGCATTTTAAATCTCCATCTTTCATATTCCGAACACAATTTCGCTTGACTTTTATTTTTTTATTCTTTATAATAATCTGATTGTCTGGAAGTAAAAACACCGGTGAAAATTTATGATAAAAATATCCGAAAGTTTTAATTACAAAAAATTACTGCGCTATGCGCTTCCCACGATCATAATGATGGTATTCTCGTCGATCTACATCGTCGTTGACGGTTTTTTCGTGTCCAATTTTGCCGGAAAAACGCCTTTTGCCGCCGTCAATTTCATTATGCCCGTTCTCATGATTTTAGGCTGCTTCGGATTTATGTTCGGAACGGGAGCGAGCGCGCTCATAGGCAAGACCATGGGCGAGGGCAACGACGAAAAAGCCAACGAGATTTTCTCGATGGTCGTTGTAGTTTCGCTTCTTCTGAGTATCGTTCTCATGATTTCGGGGATAACCCTTATGCCTGCGATCGCCACTCTGCTCGGCGCGGACGGTCAACTGCACTCGGACAGCGTTTTATACGGCAGACTTTTCGTCGCGGGACTGCCTTTCTACATACTTCAATACGAATTTCAGTGCCTTTTCCCAACCGCCGGCAAGCCGCACATGGGCTTGTGGGTCACGGTCGCGGCAGGGCTTACCAATATGGTTCTCGACGCACTTTTCGTCGCTGTTTTCAATTGGGGCATCGCCGGCGCCGCGGTTGCGAGCGCGATAGGTCAGGCAGTGGGCGGCGGTATTCCGCTCGTCTACTTTATGTGTAAAAACGGCAGTTCGCTCAGACTTCGCAAATTCCGCTTCGACTTCCGTGCGCTATTGCAGACTTGCGGCAACGGTTCGTCGGAATTCATGAGCAACGTCGCGTTCTCGCTCGTGGGAATGTTGTACAACTCGCAACTCATGCGCTACGCAGGCGAGGACGGCATTGCGGCGTACGGCGTTCTGATGTACGTCAGCATGATTTTCAACGCTATTTTCATCGGTTACGCGGTGGGTACGGCGCCCATTGTCAGTTATCATTACGGCGCGGACAACAAGGCAGAACTAAAAAGCCTTTTAAGAAAGAGTCTGATTATAACCTCGGTCGTCGCCGTTTTCATGCTCGCGGCAGGCGAACTCATGGCGTACCCCCTGTCGAAAGTGTTCGTCGGCTACGACGCCGAACTTCTGGAAATGACCGGGCATGCGTTCAGGATTTATTCGCTCGCGTTCCTTTTGTGCGGATTTTCGATTTACGGTTCGTCCTTCTTCACCGCGCTCGGCAACGGACTTATATCGGCTCTTATCGCCTTCTTGCGAACGCTTATTTTCCAGATAGCGGCGGTAATAGTCCTTCCTCTTCTTTGGGGACTGGACGGCATATGGTTGTCGATAGTGGCTGCCGAAATAATGTCAGTCGTCGTTACGTCGGCGTTTCTGCTGTTTAACAGAAAAAAATACGGTTACTGATAATTTTCGGGCAAAAAGCGGCGAATTATCTCTTCTCGTCCGCTCGGTTCAGTCGCAGATATTCTATCGTATCGGCGTCCGAAACGAACAAATCGCGCTCTACTAAAACGCTTGTTTTACCGTTAAAATTTATATGCGTTTCGCACATATTCCGGGCTCGTACCGTGCATGCCGAAGGGCAGCGGTCGCACTCGGTTTTTCTTTTAAAGTTTTCGATTACGAAGTTTTCGGCGTTGGTTTCGAGCACGGCAAGCGGACGATCTTTTTCGGTCGTGTGCCACAGCGTGAAGTTTTTCAGCGTTACGTTTTTCAGATTTCCGACGCCCGAGGGATGTTCCGCGTCCGAGAAAAGAGGATCGGTCGCGTACCTGCAAGCGTCGCAATTTATTCCGATTTCACGCACGCCGACGTTGAAGCCGTCTGCCGTCACGTTCTCGATCCGATGACCTACCGACAGCAGACGAAGTGCCGTCCAGCAGTCCTCCGCCGTCACGTTTTCGACCAGCACATCGCTTATGTCGGCGTCTCGCATGCCGATGTTCTGACAATAATAGTTGACGTCGTCTGCGTTGAACGCCACGAGGTCGTCGTTCGTGCTGCCTTTTTCGGCGAAAATGTTGCGAATAACGCCGTTTCTGCATCCGCCGCCCACATGAATACCGTCCTGACAGGGCGTGAACAGATCGTCGGAAATAGTCACGTTTTCGATTACGAAGTTGCGAACGAAACCCAGCCGGAAATGGTATGACTCGGAGTTTTTTGCCGTGAGATTGTTCAGTTGCAGTCCGTCCACGTTTACGAAGTCGAAAAGAATACCTTGGCAAGGTCCGTCTTTCCAATTTTCGCGATGATTGAACGCGTTATTGCCGTCGAAAACGCCGCCGCTTATTTTTACGTTGCGATTGCCGCCTCGCTTGTCCGCGTTGGTTATCACCGCGACGCAGCCCGCTTTGTCGAACGCATGCGCTCCGGCTTTTAAAACCGCACCGTCACGAAGAACGAGCGTGCTGTCGTCGGGCAGAAAAACGGTTCCGTCCAGAACGTATTCGCCCTTTTCGAAAATCACCGTTTTGTCGCTATTCAGTGCGTCGTTAATGATTTTTGCAAGCGAGCCTTGTATTTTATCGGCAGATATTATCATGTTTTTCTCCTTACTCTACACAATCGGTTTTATTCGGTTTATTATAAATTTTACGTCGGTTTTGCTCGTTAAACAAGACAAAAAGCGATATATTCAGGACAAAAACGGATATTCCCTCTCTTTCGGGACGTATCCGTTTTTATCGCGATTAAATCATTTTATTTTTATCCGTTCTACTTACGCGCGCAACGCTTCGCCCCCCCGGCATAAAGTCGCAGCCTGCGCTTGCGGCGATTTTTGGCCTCATATCTTCCCGTATAAAAAAATATTGCCGCGTTTCACTTACAATAACAGGAATTGAAAGCGCGTACGCGGCAAATATTTACGCCGAGCGGCTCACCCGTTGTCTACGCGACACGGCAAATCGCTCCGGCGTCCGTTTTTATCAAACGGATTTTAAGAATTTTAACTTTTGAAAACTTATTTAAGTTCTGCGACAGCGCCTGCAGCCTTAAGTTTTTCAACTGCTTCGTTAGCGGCTTCTTTAGCCATTGCTTCCTTAACGGTTGCGGGAGCGCCGTCAACGAGGGCTTTTGCTTCGCCGAGTCCGAGACCGGTGATTTCGCGGACAGCCTTGATAACGGCAATCTTGTTGCCGCCGACTTCCTTAAGAATAAGGTTGAATTCGGTCTGTTCTTCGGCAGCGGGAGCGTCTGCGGCAGCGCCTGCAGCAGGACCTGCGACTGCCATAGCGGCAGCGGATACGCCGAATTCGGTTTCGAGCATCTTAACGAGTTCGTTAAGTTCCATAACGGACATGCCTTTGATTTCTTCCATCATTTTGTTCAAATCAGCCATTTTAGTTTCTCCTTAATAAAAAGATAAATATTTCGTTTTTGCGGTCACGCCGCGAGGATTACGCTTCCTGCTTCTTTGCGATTTCGCTGAGCACGACTGCAAGCGAACGCATGGGGCTTTGCATCATACCCAGCAACTGAGCCACGAGTACGGGCTTTGCGGGGATGGTTGCCACCTTTTCGATTTCGTCGACGGAAAGCACTTTGCCTTCTACGACGCCGCCTTTAAGAGCGGTTTTCTTGGTTTTCTTCGCGTTATCTGTCAAAACCTTTGCGGGAGCGACAGCGTCCTCGTAAGAGATGGCGATTGCGGTGGGTCCTTCGAATACCGAAGAATCGATGCCCGATATGCCTGCCTGTTCGATTGCACGGAGAATGAGTCTGTTCTTTACGACTTTGTATTCGACGTTTTCCTTACGGAGAGCCACACGAAGAGCGGTGTCTTCTGCGACGGTAAGTCCGCGGTAGTCGATAAGCACGAAAGATTTGCTTTTTCCGATTTTCTCGGCGTAATCGCTTACGATTTGCTTTTTAGCATTCATTATTGCTTCTGACATAACGACCTCCTGTTAAAATTCTTTGCGTCCAAAACGCCGGACGCGAGGCGTTATAATAAAAGGCTCGACTGCCGCACGGCAACCGAACCTTTTTTCGAAGATTTCTCTTTAAATAAGTTCGTTTTTCCTCGGCAAGCGGACTTATCGTCCATTACGCTGCGCACTTGCTTTCTGCGGTCAAACCTTTGATTATTGAGTTTTTTCGGAACCTTAGATTCTGTAAACAGCCTTGATTCCGGGTCCCATCGTGCTTGCGAGGGTAACGCTCTTGATATAGATACCCTTTGCAGCCGACGGCTTTGCTTTTACGATTGCTTCCATAAGAGTGTTGACGTTTTCGGTCAGTTTTTCTGCACCGAACGACTTTTTTCCTACGGGGCAATGGATGATAGCGGTTTTGTCGACACGGTATTCGACCTTACCTGCTTTGGTTTCCTTGATAGCCTTAGCAAGGTCCATGGTAACGGTACCGCTCTTGGGCGAAGGCATAAGTCCTTTCGGTCCGAGGATTTTAGCGACACGGCCGAGTTGTCCCATCATATCGGGGGAAGTGATGACCACGTCGAAATCGAGGTAACCGCCCTGAATCTTGGCGATCATTTCTTCTGCGCCCACTTCGTCTGCGCCTGCAGCGAGAGCGGCGTCTGCCTTGTCACCCTTTGCGATGACCAACACTTTAACCTTTTTACCGGTTCCGTTGGGAAGCACGACGGTGCCTCTTACCTGCTGGTCAGCCTGACGGGGATCGACGCCCAAACGAACGTGGAGTTCGATGGTTTCGTCGAAGTTAGCCTTTGCGGTTTCAACTACTTTTGCAACCGCTTCGTTAAGTTCGTAAGTCTTGCTTACGTCAACGTTTTTGATACTGTCGAGATATTTCTTTCCTGCCATAACGCACCTCCTTAGTCAACCACCACGACGCCCATGCTGCGTGCAGTACCGGCAATCATGCTCATTGCGCTTTCGAGAGAAGCGGCGTTAAGGTCGGGCATTTTAAGGGTTGCGATTTCCTTGAGCTGCTCTTTGGTGATCTTGGCAACCTTTTCCTTGTTGGGCTTACCCGATCCGCTTTCGATTTTGCAAGCCTTCTTGATGAGAACGGCTGCGGGCGGAGTTTTCAGAATAAACGTGAACGATCTGTCCGCGAAAATGCTGATGACGACAGGAATGATAAGACCTGCCTGATCTTTGGTTTTTTCGTTGAATTCCTTGGTAAAGCCGGGAATATTGATACCGTGCGGTCCGAGAGAGGAGCCGACAGGCGGTCCCGGGGTTGCTTTACCGGCAGGAAGTTGCAGTTTGACGACTGCGGTGAGTTTCTTTGCCATAATAAAACTACTCCTTGTAAAAATTTATTTATTACAATCGCGGTGATAACGGGCAGAATCGCCCTCCCGAATCATAATCTTTAAATATAATCAGTTGCCGGAGGACACTTCGTCCACTCTTTCGATCTGGTACATTTCCAGTTCGACCGGCGTTATTCTGCCGAACATGCTGACGGATACTTTGCACTTGCTTGCGACGGGATCGATAGCGTCGATGGTGCCGATAAAGCCTTCCAGCGAACTGTCGATGATTTTCACCGTTTCGCCCACGCGGAAATCGGTGACGACCACGGTGGGTTTTTCGAGGTGCAGACGCTTTACTTCGTCGTCGCTTAAAGGAAGCGGTCTTCCCTGCGGACCGACAAATCCGGTGACGCCTCTCGTATTGGTGATCATGTGCCACATACTGTTGTCGTAGTCCATTTTGATGAACACATACGTGGGCATTAGGCGACGCTGAACGATTTTACGTTTGCCGTTTGCCTTTTCCTCCACGACGTCTTCCATCGGAATGACTATTTCGCGCAGTCTGTCAATGCAGTCGTTTTTCTTGAACACCAGTTCCAGGTTGTCCTTAACCATGTTTTCATAGCCGGAATAGGTGTGCAGAATATACCACTTTACGTTTTCTTCGCCCATTGCAATCTCCTTACAGACGCGGAGTGAGCAAGCCGAGAAGCGAACGCACGATCGACGTTCCGTCGCCGAGGGCGGTACTGAACTGTTCGAATCCCCAGCCGAGCAACAAGTCGAACGCAGTCAGAACGACAAGGAAGCAAAGTACGACAGCGATTACGGCGCCGAGTTGCTTCATGGTTTCGCCGAAAGTAGGCCAGGTGACCTTTTTGAGTTCGCCGAAAGTTTCCTTGATGGCTCTTCCCATTCTTTTGAAGAGTCCGGGCTTTTCGTTGCTTTTCGGCGTAGGCTTACCTTTCGAGGGAGTGGTTTGAGTAACGTCGTTTTTCATTACGCGCCTCCTTATTTGGTTTCTTTGTGAACGGTGTGCTTCTTGCAGAACTTGCAGTACTTCTTGAGTTCGATACGATCGGGATCGTTCTTCTTGTTCTTCATGTTATCGTAGTTGCGCTGTTTGCACTCGGTACATGCTAACGTGATTTTATTTCTCATAACAGGCCTCCTGTTTTCCTTGCATACTTGAAAAGACACCCCTACGAGAGCGGTGCTGTATAAGCATACCACTTTTCGGGGGCTATGTCAAGCGTTTTACCCTTGTTTTAAAGATTTTTCGCGAAATTACGCAAAAAATCGGACGAGAAAGCCCTTTTTTCGCTCCGCCGCCCGACTTTTGTCGTCGTAATTCGTTCTTTATTTAAATATATCGTCCGGGTCGTTCTTATCGTCATCGTTGCCGCCGCGCTTCTTCCCGGAATCGTTCGGCTTATCGCCGCTATCTGTTCCGAGCCGTTTATTTATCGCGCGCAGCAGAGTTCCGGTGGCATAAAGAAAGAAAAAGTCCGTCGGTACCGCGGCAAGCGCGAAAAAAAGGAACAGCGCCCACACTCCGATATTGTTCATAACCATGACGAAGTTCACTTCTCCGAGATATTTGATAAGCAGCAACAGCACGAACGCTTCCAGGAGAAAATAAACAACAGCGAGCGCGCCGCGTATAATCGCAGTTTTGGGTTTAACATACGACAGTTTGCGCACGGCGAAAGCGAAAAACGCATACGGCGTGAATACGGTGAGAGCCAGAACGAAAGTCCCGGTAAAACCGCCTGCCGTGAAAAACGCTATGATAAGTCCTGCCGCAGCCGAGATAAGCCCCCACCATCCGACGAAATTCAGGGAAACGTAAACGGCGGCAGAATAAAATATGAGCGGCACGACTTTTGCCGGCGTATACGTCGACAAAAGAACGGCAACCGCTCCGAGTGCGGCACACGCCGCGGCATAGGTAATCTTTTTCGTTTTCATATAATATATAGAATAGAATTTCTATCTGCAGCAGCACGACATCGTGTCGCAGCACAAGGACGTTATGCAGTATGCGGCAAAGCAGTTCGAAAGCGTGTTCGCCGCTCCGGCAGCCTCATCGTAGCGCGTGCGGTCGGCGTTCTCTCTCGCGGCGTCGATGTCGTCGCCCGATTCGGAACGGACTTTTTTCGGGTCGGTTTTGCCGTTGCCCATGACCGTATCGAGTTTTTCGAGCGCGAGTTTATACTTCTCGTTCTGCGGATCGAGTTCGACGGCGAGCGACAACTGCTTGCGGCTCTCGGTGAGCCATTCGCGGTAGTAATACACCTGCGACTGATAGTAGTGCCATTTCGCGGTGCGCTCGGTTACCGAGTCGAGAGCGTCCTGCGCGTCGTCGTACTTTTTCTCTTTGATGAGAGCCTCTATACGTTCGTAAACGTCGCCGTAACGCCTGATTTCTATATCGCGGCTGATTTCGCGCCAGGCGTCTTCGAGTTCGTTGAGTTTTCTTGCCGCTTCGTTGCCTTCGTCGCCCGGAAGAAAGCGGTCCTCTTTGTACTTCGCGCGCAGTTGGTCGTAGCGCTCGCGAAGTTCCGCTTCGGTCGCGTCTTTGCTTAGTCCGAGTATTTCGTAACAGTTTTTCATTCGGTTCTCCGTGTAGTCAGATTTTGGGGCGGGGCAGTTTTTTGTCCGAAGCGAACAAAAGTTCGGTTTCGGCGCGCAGCCCGTAATAAATTATATTTTCAAGCAGATCGCGACTCTGCGTGAATTTCATGTCGTTGAACGCGGCGATCGCGCGGTTTACGGTGGAATTGAAGGTAAATTCCAGTTCGCTGCGATTGTCGCGGATAAATTGCCGCCGATCGGCGTAATTTCCGTATGCGGCAAGAAAAGGATTGTAATTTCCGGACTCGAAGTCCTCGTCGACGTCGTCGAGCGCGTCGGCAACGTACGCGAATTTGCCGATATTGTACACGAGCGACAACGCTTCGTCCGACGCCTTTCCTTCGGTTAAAAGCGCGAACAGTTTTTTCAGAAGCGTGGCAAAACCGTCGCTTGCTCTGTCCACGGACTTTTCGCCGGCTTTTTCGCACTCTCGCAGTTTTTCGTAGCCGCTGCCGATTATTTCGTCGGCGCCGGGCAAAATCTCACACGCTTTATTATACGCTTTACGGAAGATTTTTAACGTTACACGCGCTTTTTTCGAGCCGTCCGTAACGTCGTCGTACAGTTTCCAGCGAGCAAGCAGAGCATTGGCTGCGGCGACTCGCTCGAACATATCGTTGTTTTCGAACATCGGCGTCTTTTTAAAAGGATGACCGACGCAGTTTTTCTCGATTATCTTTTGCGGATAATCGAGCGTGTCGCTGACGAGAGCCGCCAGAAAAGCGGAATCGTAGCCGACGGCAAAACGCGCCCACTGCCCGAACAGTTTGCCGGTAGCAACGCACGTCGAGCAGTAGAACGCCCTGTAAAGCAGATAGTCCTGCTGTTTTATTGACTTTTTATGAGGTAAAACGTAGCCGTACATGTTTCCTTCCGTTTTCGGTAACGCAGAGATGCGGTTTAGTTTTCGGGAACGGGGAACGCGGTAAGGCTTTCAAGCGTTTTGAAGTCCTTCTCTTTATCTCCGCTCGGAGTTTTGTCAAGCGACTCAAGCGCAAAGTCCGCCGTTTCGTACGGGCTGTCGGGCGCGAAGATAACGAAAACGGCGTCTTCGGTCTTTTCGGCAGCCTGCTCGTAAGCATACAGAGATTGCGCCGTGCGTTTGCTCGAAATATATCCGTATTCTTCGAAAAATCTGCCGTTCACGTCACGCAGTTGCGGTCCGGTTATATCGCGACGGGAAACGAAATCTACGTTAACCAGCGCCGAAATTTCGTCCAATAACGGTCCGAATCTGTCCCAGTTCGACGGCATCGCGAACGTCACTTTACAGCCCCACTCTATCTCTTCGGCGACGAGCAGATCGACATACGCCGAGAAAACGCAGGTTAAAAGCGTCAGAAAATCGCCCTCTTTCGCATAAGTGGAAACGCGTTTGTCGTCCCAC
The DNA here is from genome assembly GCA_934229275.1 of uncultured Clostridia bacterium. Taxonomy (GTDB): domain Bacteria; phylum Bacillota; class Clostridia; order Christensenellales; family Pumilibacteraceae; genus Neoclostridium. Next base: position 35,762 of record CAKQDN010000018.1, read on the forward strand.
AGTTCGAGAATAAAGAAATTTTCGTCCAGTTTCACGAGCACGGCAGGTTCGGTCGTTTCGTCTATGGCTCTCTTCGACTGCATCTCAAGCCGCTTCGCAAGCATTTGCTCTCTGTCGTAAAAACCGAGTTCGACCGCGGCGGTAAAGTCGTCGGGTCGCAGAGTCTTTTTAAGAATTTTTTCTCTTCCTATCAAAGCATTGGGTCCTTATAAGTATTTTTTCATGTAATCGGGCACTTCTTCGGCGGAAACCGTCATCGTGAAACTTACCGAATGGTCGGCAGACAAAAGTTCGACCGCCTTGTAAAAGTCTTCCATGTCGCCCACGGATTTTCCCACGAATTTCGCAGGTCCGTCAACGTAAATATCGGTTATGTCGTAGTTGCCGGCAAGCAAGCCCTCTAAAAACGCAAGGAGAGTTTCCTCCGTCGTAATCTTATACTTGCAGATGTCGATGAAACGCACGGTGTTCACCACATACGGCGAATGAGTCGGCTGATCGGTGATGTAAACCACGCAACCTTTGCTCTGCGCCGCGCGAGCGTTGCACGCGTCCACGATTCGTTGAGTTTTTCCGCTTCCTTTAAGTCCGTAGATAATGTTGATCATTCCTTTTCTCTCCTATCGCTTTATTTTTTATACCACGCCCCGGGTGGAGCGATCAGTACCTTTTTTCGTGCGGCAGCCTCTGCGCCCGACCTTTCGCTTGGTATAATTATACAATAGAACGTGAAAAAAATCAAGAGTATTTGAATTTTTTCACCCGATTTGACGTTTTAACGCACGTTTTATCGACCTTCTACACATTTTTATCATTCTTTCCGATTTTTTACCCTTAAACGGTTGACAAACGCCTTTCAAAGTTATATAATAGTTTGTGCAGTCTGGATTTTTGCTTACGCAGCAAGGCTCCGGCTTGCTTTTATTCGCACCATTAGCTCAACTGGATAGAGCGTTGGTCTACGGAACCAAAGGTTGGGGAT
>CAKQDN010000019.1 GCA_934229275.1 uncultured Clostridia bacterium
CGAATATGTTCCGCAAATGCGCGCGAACTCCGAGCCCGAAAACAACATGCGCTATATCGATCCGGCAAACCCCGACAAACCGCGCGACGAAAACTTCGCTTCGTATAACCAAAGCGATTCGGCGGAACTTCGCCGTCATATCGAACAGGAACGCAAGCGTCACGAAGCCATCGTTCACGCCGAGCAGGAAAAAGTGGACTGGGATAAGGTAAAGCAGTACAACTCGGCAATTCTGTCCATGGGCGAAATAAAACCCGACGACGATAGAAAGTAAGAATAATCAAAACCGAAACAAAAAAACGAGAGCGCGTTTGCTCTCGTTTTTGCATATCCGACATTCGATTATTTTTTATTAAAATAAGAGGTTCTGTATTCGTATGGCGTAATACCGAACGTTTCGCGGAACGTTTTCGTGAAGTGGCTCACACTCTTATAACCGGCGCACTCTGCGATTTTCTGACAGGAATAGTCGGTGTGGAGCAGCATGTTGATCGCAAGATGCAGTTTTGCGCTCTTGAAGTATTCTATAAGAGTCTGACCTGTGTACTGCTTGAACAGTTTGGTAAGGTGGGAGTAACTGTAACCGCTGAATGTCGCCATTTCTTCTATTTTGAGTTTGATAAAATCCGGGCGTACCATCTGCGCGATAAATTCGCTCAACCATTCCGGATAGAGCGGACTTTTGAACGTAAATTCCTCGAAAAACGCAGTGAGTATTCTGTGCGCGGCAAGAGTGCGCAACCTGTCGACAAGTACGGGCGAGTACGTTTCGGGCAGAGTGTAGGACATTCTCGCGTCGGTGAGAATGCGCTCCGTTCTGTCTTTTTGCAGATCCAGAAAAAGCGGTTGATCGAGCGCAAGAATATAGTCGCGGAAATCCGGATAAAAATTGTCAAGCGTTTTTGTAACGAACGCCTTGTCGAACGCGACGATCATCAGCGTGTGCTGAATACCGCGATAACGAGAGAGCGAAAAAGTTACTCCGGGAGGAACAAGCACTGCGGAATACTGCCTCAGCACGTTTTTCCTGTTGTCGATTTTGAACGAAACGACGCCTTCGTTAACGACGATTGCCGTGTAAAAGTCGTATGAAGCGGGCAAGCCGTCCGCGCGTCTGACGAAATAGATCTCCGCCGATTGATTGATTTTGTTGTTGGAAAAAATATTCATAATTATATTTTAGCACAAAAAAAACGGTTTGTCCACTTTGGACGCGAAAAAAGTGGGATTTTTTAAGATTTTTTTGATTTATAGCCGTTTTTTGCCGTTTTTTTGTCCGAGAAACGGTAAAAAACGCGCCGTTCGATTGTTGACAAACGCTCGCAAATATGATAAAATTAGAGCAAACCGATAAGGGAAAATTCAACGGAGAAAAATTATGATTACCAAAATTCACGAATTTGAAAGAAACGGAGTCAAAAACGAAGTGTACCGCATCACCAACGCCAACGGTGCGGAACTGGATATACTGACGTACGGAGCGAGAATGATTCGCCTTACCGCGCCCGACAAAAACGGCAATTTCGACGACGTGCTCGTGGGCTACGCCAAGCCCGAGGACTACATAGACCTTCCGCGCGTGTTCTACGGCTCGCTCATAGGAAGATACGGCAACCGTATCGGCGAGAGCAAATTCACGCTCGACGGAGTAACCTACAATCTGCAGTCCAACAACGGCAGAAACACTCTTCACGGCGGTTTCGACGGTTTCGATCGCCGCACGTTCGACGCGGAAATCAAGGGCAATAAACTGGTTCTCTCCTATCTCTCGCCCGACGGAGAAGGCGGCTATCCCGGCAACATGAAGGTGGAATGTTCGTACGAATACACCGACGACAACGAAGTGGTCATCGACTATTATGCCGTCAGCGACAAAAAAACGCTGTGCAATCTCACCAATCACGCCTATTTCAACATCGGTAACGACGATACGGTTCTCGATCAGGAACTCATGATCAACAGTTCGCGCATCACGCCCGTGGACGACGAGCTCATTCCGCACAACGAATTCATGGACATAATCGGAACGCCCTATTCGTTCAAAAACGGCGAACTGCTTAAAACCAACATGTTCTCTTCCGACCACATGATCGCGCTTTGCAAGGGCTTCGACTTCAACTATTGCCTCGACAGACAGACCTCGCACGATCTCGAACACTTCGCTTACGTCTACGATAAGGCAAGCGGAAGAAAGATGGACTGCTACACCGACCAGCCCGGCGTTCAACTGTACACGTCCAACACCATGAACGGCAGCGTCGGAAAGAAGGTGTACAAAGACTACTGCGCGCTCTGCCTCGAAACGCAGGGATTCCCCAACTCGCCCAACTGCCCCGCATATCCTTCCGCGGTACTCGAAAAGAACACGCCCTACCGCAGCACCACCGTGTATAAATTTTCGGTAGTCAAATAATCGAAAAAACGGGAAATTATATCGAAAAAAGACCTCGTTCTCCGAAAAAGAGCGGGGTTTTTTGTTGTATGGATGAATAATCGGAAAAAATCGGCTCAAAATATTGCAAAATGCGTCGCGATATGATATACTAATAAAAAAAGCGGAGGCAAACATTATGAAAAAGAATAGATTGTTTATCGCACTCGCACTGATGCTCGTAGCCGTCATGGCGGTTTTTACGGGTTGTAACAGCGCGGACAAAGGCGGTTACGGCAACGCGGGAGGAAGCGGAAGCGAACAACGCAAATACGAAATCGTAGTCACCGACGAACGCCTTATCGTGTATGAAGTCGACGCCGTTTTAACTGCGGAAAACACCGACGAAACGGTTAAAAAAGTACGCGCCGACCTTGCCGCCGCAGGAGGATACGAAAAGGAAAGCCGCACGAGCAAGAACGGCAGTTACTATCTCACGCTGTCCGTTCCCACCAAATCGCTTACCGATTTTCTCGACAAACTCGAAGGCGTCGGCACGGTTAATTCCTGCACGATATCGAGCACCGACATAACCGACGACTATGCGTCCGTCGAGCAACAGAAAGCCGTCCTCGTCAAGCAAAAAGAACTGCTCGAACAGCAACTCGAACTTGCAACCGATATAAAGGATAAAGCGGCAATAATAGCGGAACTTTCCGAAATAGCGATAAAAATCGACGGCTACGACACCGATCTTAAAAACATGAAAAAGAGAGCGGAGTACAGCACGATCAATCTTCGCGTGTACGAAAAGGATACCTACACACCCCCGTCGTACTGGGACGAACTGGGCGAAGTGCTTTTCGGAAGCACGTCGGCAGTCGGCGCGTTCGTCGGATTCCTGCTTAAAGTAATAGCGGCGCTTCTGCCCTTTGCGGTTATCGCGGCGGCAGGCTACTGGCTGGTTATCCTCGTCATATTCATCGTGTGCAAAATACGCAAACGCCCGTTCGATATGTTTAAAAAGTGCAAAGAAAAACGCGAAATACGCTATCGCGAGAAAATTCTGCGCTCGCAGCAAAAGGCGGTATACCTCGAAGAACTTAGAAAACGCACGCAGGAAGAGCAAGGCGCCGACGAGAATAAATGACCCTTAAAAAATCGACAATAGCGATAATATCTGTGCTTGCCGCGGTAATTTTTGCCACGGCAGGCTTTTTGTTGGGCAGATTTTTGCCGCGCGAGGAAAAAGATTCTGTCGGCGCCGCGCTTTTGCAAAGGTCGAGGGCGGTGGAAATTCAGTGCGGAGATAAAGTCGGCACGGGCTTTGTTTACGAAAGCGACGAAGGAGTCGCAACCGTCGTCACTTGCCTGCACGTCGTGAAAAAGGATATTACGGACGCAAGATTCCGCTTTTACGGAAAGAGCGAATTCGTTTCCGCAGCCGAAACGCTCGACTTCGACGAAAACGCCGACCTTGCCATATTCCGCGTGCCGCACGACGTCGTCGTAGCAAAACCCGGCGTTAAAAGCGCGTCCGTCGGCGATAACGTAACGCTTTTCGGCAATTCCGCAGGAGAGGGAATAACGGCGTTTTTCGGCAAAGTATCGGCGGAAAGCACTGTAATTAAATGTGAGGACGAATCGGGGTCGTTCCTTGACGGCAAATTTATGCCAGCCGTCGCTATAAACGCCGCCGTGAACGCAGGCAGCAGCGGTTGCCCCGTGTTCGACGACGACGGCAATCTCGTCGGAATGGGCTTTTACCAGAACTTCGGAACGTCCGATCGCCCCGTAATCGATCAGAGTTATATGATTTCCGCAAACCTTATCGCCGCTCTCGTAAAAGCGTACGAAGATGGAAGTAAAACGATCGAAAAACTGGACTACACGCTGTTTTCTGGCTATATCGGTGTGGAAGACGATCTGTTCCGCGTGGCGCAGGCGGCAATTAAAAACGATGAAAAACTGAAAGGCAAAATTTTCCGCGAAGGAGAAAACGCCGTGTATATGTGCGCCGAATCCGACGAGGTAACGGGCGGAAAAAAAGTGCTGAACATTGCCGGAACCGCACCGAAAAACATAAACGAATTGCTCGCCGCGGCGATTGCCTATCACTATTTCGGCGGCGATTTCATCACGGAATAAGCGACATTGAATAAAATCGACTACAATAAAATATTCGAGAAAGAAGCGGAAGAAAACCGCGGCAAAACGCTGCTTCTGCATTGCTGCTGCGCGCCCTGTCTTTTAGGAGTGGTCGAAAGAGTGATTCCGCATTTTTCGGTTACGCTCTACTGGTACAACCCCAATATAATGCCGCGCGAAGAACACGATAAACGCCTCGGAGAACTTAAAAAAGTCGCCGATATTTTCGGCTTACCGCTTGTTATAGAAGACTATGCCGAAAGCGATTACCTCACCGCCGTCAAAGGCAGGGAAAACGCGCCCGAAGGCGGCGAAAGATGCGTCGTCTGTCAGGACCTGCGAATAGAAAAAACCGCGCGTTACGCGTCCTCGCATTCGTTCGACTTTTTCGCGACCACGCTGTCGGTTTCCCCTCATAAAAACGCCGCGCTTATAAACTCTCTCGGCGAAAACGCGCAGCGTACAGGCGGAGCGCGCTGGCTTCACAACGATTTCAAGAAAAAAGAGGGCTTCAAGCGTTCGGGCGAACTGTGCGAAAAGTACGGAATATACCGCCAGAACTACTGCGGCTGCAAATTCACGGAGCAATAAACGATGACGTTGCGTGAAAAAATAAAAAATCTGCCCGAAAATCCAGGCGTGTACATCATGCGCAACGCCGGCGGCGAGATAATATACATCGGCAAAGCGGTCGTGCTCAAAAACAGAGTGCGTCAGTATTTTCAACACACCGAAAAACCGCCCAAAGTGCAGGCAATGGTGGATAATATCGCCGATTTCGACTATATAATCACTCTCAGCGAAAAGGACGCGCTTACGCTCGAAGCAACGCTTATCAACAAACACAAGCCCTACTATAACATTCTGCTCAAAGACGACAAGCACAGCCCGTATATAAAAATCGATACGTCGGTCGATTATCCGACCATCGAGGTCACGCGTAAATACAAGCGCGACGGAGCAAAGTACTTCGGTCCGTATTTCAACGGAATAACCGTAGGTGCGGTCGTGGACGTCATACGATCGGCGTACAATATGCGAACCTGCCCCAAAAAACTGAAAAAACACGCCCGTCCGTGCCTTAACTACGATATAGGTCTGTGCCGCGCGCCCTGCATGGGTTACGTTTCGAAAGAGGACTACGCGGTCATCGTCGAAAACGTCATGAAATTCTTAAAAGGCTACGACAACACCGCCGCAAACGTCATCCGCGACAAAATGGAAAAAGCCGCCGCAGCCGACCGGTTCGAACGCGCCATAGTCTACCGCGACCAACTCAATATGCTCAAAAACCTGAAAGAGCGCACGATAGCCAACCTCGGCACGGTAACCGACATCGACGCTTATTCGTATTCGACCGAGGGCGACGACACGGTTATAAGCGTGGCGATAATCCGCGCCAGCCTGCTCATAGGCGTTAAAAACTACTTTTTGCCGCCGCTCGACGCGGATCTGAACGAAAAATTCACGCAGTTTATAATGCAGTTTTATTTAAGTAATGAACTTCCTGCCGAAGTCTGCCTGCCCGAAGAACTCGAAAACGAGCAGATAAAGCAGTGTTTTTCGGCAATCGAAGGCAGCGAAAAAACTTTGCTTACGTTCCCGAAAATAGGTCAGCGCAAAAAACTTGTCGATACGGCGAAAGCCAATTCTCTCGATTATCTCACCAAAAATCGCGAAAAAAACAAGCGCGAACAGGAAATGACCGCAGGCGCGGCAAAACGCCTTGCCGAAATAATCGGCATACCGTCTGCGCGAAGAATGGAATGTTACGATATATCCAATATCAGCGGCGTGGATAAGGTTTCGTCGCAAGTCGTGTTCATCGACGGCAAAGCGGAAAAGAGCGAGTACCGCCGCTATAAAATCAAAACGGTGGTGGGAGCCAACGACTTCGCGTCCATGGCGGAAACCATCCGTCGCAGACTTCATCATCTCACGCCCGAAAACCGCCCCGATCTCATCGTCGTGGACGGCGGAAAAGGGCAACTTTCGGCGGCTCACGAAATACTCGTCGAAGAAGGCGTCGATATTCCCATGGTAGGGCTCGCAAAGCGAGAGGAAGAGATTTTCCTCGTCGGCGAAAGCGATCCGATCGTGCTCGACCACAGCGACTACGCGCTCCGCCTTATGCAGCGCATCCGCGACGAAGCGCACCGTTTCGCGATAACCTACCACCGCAACCTGCGCGCAAAACGCTACGGCAGCGAACTCGAGGACATCGAGGGCGTGGGCGAGGTCAGAAGAAAAGCGCTTTTAAAAGCGTTCGGCAGCGTCAAAGAAATAAAAGAAGCCCCTCTCGCGGCACTCGAATCCGCTCCCGGCATCGACAAGAAAACGGCTCGCGCCGTGTACGATTTTTACCACAAAGACCGATATTCGCTTGATACCTCGACGTAAAAGTGCTATAATATGGTCAGATCACATTGCGAGGCTTTACATGAAATACTCACTTTTTTGCAGCGATTTCGACGGAACTCTGCTCGGCGACGACTTCAAGGTGTCCGAGGGTAACGTCGCAGCCGTGCGCGACTACGTTTCACGCGGCGGCAAATTCGTTATTCTCACCGGCAGAATGACGCTCAATATGGAAAAACAGGCACGCCTTCTCGGAACGGACGATCAGCCGCTGTTCGTCTGCGGATTCAACGGCGGTCTTGCCACGGATAAAAACGGAACCGTGATTTTCGAGGATAAAATCGACTGGCAAACTTCACGCGATATAATAAAATTCGCAAAAGAAAACGGCTTTCACGTCCACACCTACGCAAAAGAATATGTAATAATCGAAAAACGCACGCCGATCACGGAAGAATACGTGCGCATATGCGACATAGCCGATCGCGAAGTGGGAGATCTCGTCTCGTTCGTCGAAAGAGAAAAATTCGCATGTCTTAAAATCATGCTGGTCGTGCCGAACAAAGAAATTCAGCAAAAAACGCTCGCTCTGCTCAACGCAAAAAATTATCCTTCCGTTCGCTTCGTAACCAGCAGCGATACGTATATCGAAGCCGTGCCTGCCTCGGGCGGAAAAGAAAACGGCATAAGACGCATAGCGGAGTACTACAAAATTCCGCTCGAAAACACGATTGCCGTCGGCGACCACTTGAACGACATCGGAATGATCAAAGCGGCAGGGCTGGGATGCGCAGTAAAAAACGCCACGTTCTCGGCAAAAGAAGCCGCCGATTATGTGTGCGAGGCAGATAACAACCACGACGCAATCAAGGAAATAATAGAAAAATTCACGGAGAACGAGTAATGGCAGTAAAAATCAAAGAACTTGTCGAAAACGAAACCGACGTAAGCGTCGAAGAACTTTGTTCGCGCCTTAATCTCGAAGTCATCAATAACGGCAGCGGAATGGTTCATATGGCGACGTTCAACGTCAGCCGCCCCGGACTTCAGTTTGCCGGCTACTACGAGCATTTCAGCAGCGAGCGCGTTCAGATAGTGGGCGAGCAGGAAACGTCATTTCTTCTGCACATGTCGCCCGAAGACCGCATAATCTCTTGCGAAAACTTCTGCAAGTACGATTTCCCCTGTCTTGTCATAACGTCCGTTCTCGAACCTATAAAAGAACTCGTGGACGCTGCGATCAAATACAATCGCGTCGTGCTTCGCAGCAAACTTCGCACCACCGCTTTCGTCAACGAACTGTCCATATACTTAAACGAACTTCTCGCGCCCACGATAACTATCCACGGCGTGCTTATTGACCTTTACGGCGTGGGAGTACTGCTTATCGGACATTCCAGCGTCGGTAAATCGGAATCCGCGCTCGAACTCATTCAAAGAGGTCACCGCCTCGTAGCGGACGACGCAGTGTGCTTAAAACGCGTCAACGACCGCCTTGTCGGCAGTTGTCCGCCCAAAATCCGCCACCTTATGGAAATCCGCGGACTGGGCATCATCGACGTCGAAAAAATGTACGGATCGGGCTCCATACGCCTTAGTAAAATGGTGGACTTCGTCGCATGCCTCGAAGACTGGGACGAGAAAAAGGTGTACGACAGACTGGGTAACGAAAACCACACCTACAATATTCTCGACATCGACTTGCCCGAATATATAATACCCGTACGCCCCGGACGAAATCTCGCGTCCATACTCGAAGCCGCGGCGAGAAATTTCCGCGCGAAATCACTCGGTTACAACGTTCTCGACGAACTTTCGTTCAGAGCGGAAACAAATAAAGATTAACTTTTTCGGAGGATAAAAATATGGATTTGGTTGCTCTTCAGAAGAAAATGTCGGATTGTCCGTGCGGAAAAACGCACGTCTGCGACCTTAAAGCGCTTGAAGTCGCTCACGGTAATCTCGCAAAAACAGGCGAAATTCTCAAAAAATACAACTTCCCGACGCACATACTGCTCGTCGCCGACAAAAACTCGTTTATGGTAACGAGCGGACTTACCGAAAGCCTTCTTAGGGAAGGTTTTCTCGTTCAGGTACGCGTGTACGACGACATGAAAATCGCCCGAATGGAAGAAGTAGAAGAAATAAAGGCTCTCTGCGCAAACGTCGACGGAGTTCTGTCGGTCGGAACCGGCTCGGTGAACGACATCTGCCGTTACGGATCGTTCCTTGCCGGCAAGCCCCTCGCGATATTCGCAACCGCGCCCTCGATGGACGGATTCGCTTCCGACAGCGCGCCCATAATCATAAACGGATTCAAAATCACCTGCCAGTGTCATCAGCCCGAAATAATAATCGCCGACTCGAAAATTCTTGCCGAGTCCCCCGCAGAACTGAAAGCGGCAGGCTTCGGCGATATGATGGCTAAATTCATCGCAATCGCCGATTGGAGAATCGCAAACCTCGTTCACGGCGACTACTATTGCGAACGCGTAGCCGAAGTCGTGCGCGAAGCAACTTCCAAAATAGTCGCGTTGTCCGGCGAAATAAGCGGTCACTCGGAAAATGCGGTCGAAGCGGTAATGGAAGCGCTCGCGCTCACCGGTATAGCGATGCAGTACGTCAAACTTTCCCGCCCCGCAAGCGGAACCGAGCATATCATCTCTCACTACTGGGAGTGCAAAAAACTCGAACGCGGCGTGTATTCCGACTTCCACGGCAAAAAAGTGGGTGTCGCAACGCTTATCGTCGCCGACGTCTATCACAAAGTCGCTAAAATGAAGGGCGTCAAAGCACACGCCGAACACGCCGACTGGGCGGATATTTACAAAACTTACGGACCCAATCTGTCGGTCGACGTAAAACGCCTTAACGAACCGTGCATCACCGACGAAATAAATCCCGACGACATCACGAACAACTGGGATAAAATCTGCAAGATAATCGAAGAGGAGATTCCCTCTGTCGATAAACTGCTCGAATACTACAAGGCAGCAGGAGCGGTCACTACCATCGAACAGATCAAGGTTGACAAACAACTGTGCGACGAAGGACTTAAATATCATCCGTATATGAGAAAGAGAGTCACGCTCGCGAGAATCATGCCGATGTGCGACCTCGACTTCGTTAAAATTTACTATTCCGACAAAAACTAAACTGTACGAAAAAGCGGCTTATCGACGAGAAAAGCCGTTTTTTTTCGTTGCGCGCAAAATATCTTGACAAAAAAGAGGGCTAAACACTTGATTTTTCGCCCGAATTATAATATAATAAATATGCTGTGCTATGCGGGGAGCCAGTGGTGCCCTGAACCTACAATCCACTACAGTAGGGCAGAATGCCGCTCGAGGCTTTTCGCGTGTCGCGCAGTCGTGCGTAAGCGGCGTTGACGGTAGGGTCTCGCGCAATGTTGCGCCGTGAACCGTGTCAGGGCCTGGCGGCAGCAGCACTAAGCGGATTGCGGCATGTGATGCGAGGTTGCTTTACAAGAGCCGGCTGCGCAAAGGACGGCGGGGCGCGATCTGTCGAAAGCGGATGCACAGTACTTTTTAGCAAACCTGTTGAGAGAAGAGCCGAAGCGCGTGTTCTTCTCTCAATATCTTAATTTACGGATAAAACGCAAGCGAAAAATCGTAACGGAGGCAATAATGTACGATAAAACCGGCAGCGAACAGAGCGGAGTCAAGGGCGAAGCGAAAGTTCTCGAATTCTGGAAACAAAACGAAATAATCGAACAGGCAAACCGGCGTAACGACGGCACGGGCGAAGAATTCACGTTCTACGACGGACCGCCCACCGCAAACGGCAAGCCGCACGTGGGACATATCTTAACTCGCGTCATCAAGGATATAATTCCGCGCTACAAGACCATGAAGGGGTATCACTGTCCGCGCAAAGCCGGCTGGGATACGCACGGTCTGCCCGTCGAACTGGAAGTGGAAAAGTCGCTCGGAATAGACGGCAAGCAGGAAATCGAGAAATACGGCGTCGAGCAGTTTATCGGAAAATGCAAGGAAAGCGTCTGGAAATATAAAACCGAATGGGAAAAAATGTCCGACCGCGTTGCCTACTGGGCGGATATGGAACATCCGTACGTTACCTACGACGACAATTACATCGAGTCCGAATGGTGGGCTATAAAAACCATCTGGGAAAAAGGACTGCTGTATAAGGGCTATAAAATAGTGCCGTACTGCCCTCGCTGCGGAACGTCGCTTTCTTCGCACGAAGTGGCGCAGGGATATAAAGACATCGAGGAAAAGTCGGCAATCGCTAAATTTAAAATCAAAGGCAGCGACAAGTATATTCTCGCCTGGACGACCACGCCGTGGACTCTTCCCGGCAACGTCGCTCTCTGCATGGGAGCCGACTACGACTATGTAACGATAGAGTGGGAAGGCGAAAAGTATGTGCTTGCCGAAGCGCTCGCTCCCAGATACTTCGAAAACTACACCGTTCTGGAACGCAAAAAAGGCAGCGAGTACGAGGGCGTCGAATACGAACCTCTCTACAGTGCCGACCTTAAAGGCAAAAAAGGCTACTACGTCGTCAACGACGGCTATGTAACTCTTGAAGACGGTACCGGCGTCGTTCACATCGCGCCCGCATTCGGTGAGGACGACAACCGCGTCGGCAAAAAATACAACCTTCCGTACGTTCAGCACGTGGACGACCGCGGCAGAATGTGCGAAGACGCTCCGTTTGCAGGCACTTTCTGCAAGGACGCCGACAAACTCATATTAAAAGACCTTAAAGAGCGCGGACTGTTGTTCAAAACCATCATGTTCACGCACAGTTATCCGTTCTGCTGGAGATGCGACACTCCGCTTCTTTACTACGCGCGTTCGACATGGTTTATCAAGATGACCGCGGTAAAGGACGACCTTCTGCGTAACAACGCGTCGGTCAACTGGATTCCGCCCAGCATCGGAACGGGCAGAATGGGCAATTTCCTCGAAAACGTAATCGACTGGGGACTGTCGAGAGAGCGTTATTGGGGAACTCCGCTTCCTGTGTGGATCTGCCCCGATTGCGGCGAAATTCACGTCGTCGGATCCAAAGCGGAACTCAAAGAACTCGGAGGCATAGAGGGCGACATCGAACTGCACAAGCCGTACGTCGATAAAATCACGTTCAAATGCCCCAAATGCGGCGGCGAAATGCACAGAACGAGCGAAGTCATCGACTGCTGGTTCGACAGCGGCTCCATGCCGTTTGCGCAACTTCACTATCCTTTCGAAAACAAAGAACTGTTCGAAAAACGCTTCCCTGCCAACTTTATCAGCGAAGCGGTCGATCAGACCCGCGGCTGGTTCTACACGCTGCTTGCGATTTCCACGCTGCTTTTCAACAAGGCTCCGTTCGAAAACTGCATAGTCATGGGTCACGTCAACGACAAGAACGGTATCAAAATGAGCAAGCACAAAGGCAACGTCATCGACCCGTGGTCGGTTCTTGACGTTCAGGGCGCCGACGCCGTAAGATGGTATTTCTACACCGGCTCGGCTCCGTGGATTCCGTCCCGTTTCTATCCCGAAGCGGTCTCCGAAGCGCAGAGAAAATTCCTCGGCACGCTGTGGAACGTCTATTCGTTCTATATCCTGTATGCCGACATCGACGAGTTCGATCCCACGAAATACAGCCTCGACGACTGCAAACTCACGCTCATGGACAAGTGGGCGCTCAGCGAAATCAACTCGCTCGTCAAATACGTTGACGACAACTTAAACGAATATAAAATCACCGAAAGCGCGCGTGCGATCGGCGACTACACGGACAAACTGTCCAACTGGTACGTCAGAAGAAGCCGTGACCGCTTCTGGGGCAAGGGTATGGACGAGGACAAAAAAGCGGCGTACATGACGCTTTACACGTGCCTTAGAAAACTCATCGGAGTTTCCGCGCCCTTCGTTCCGTTCATGACCGAAACCATATATCAGAACATCGTCAGAAAAGTAGACGCGTCCGCGCCCCTGTCCGTGCATCTTACCGACTATCCGTCCTACGACGAAAAATACGTCGATAAGTCGCTCGAAGAGGGCATGGAAGAAGTGCTTAAAGTCGCCGTGCTCGGCAGAGCCGCAAGAAATCAGGCGAATATCAAAAACCGCCAGCCGCTCAGCGAACTGCTCATCGTCGGCGGAGTTAAGATAAACGAAGAACTTCGCGGCGTTATTGCCGACGAACTCAACGTCAAAACGGTCAAATATGCCGACGACGCGGAAGAGTACGTTTCCTACGAAGTCAAACCGCAACTCAAAACGCTCGGACCGAAATACGGCAAAAAGTTGAACGCAATCCGTTCGCTTATGGCGACGGACGCCGCAAACATGGTCGCAAAAACCAAGAACGGCGGCGTTTACACTGCCGAAATCGACGGAGAGGAAATATCGCTTACGGAAGGCGACCTTCTCGTGTTCGTCAAGAATAAAGAAGGCTTCGTCGCCGAGTCCGACTTCGGAGTCACCGTAATTCTGGAAACCGCCCTCACCCCCGAACTTATCGCAGAAGGCTTTGAACGCGAAATCATCTCCAAAGTGCAGAACATGCGCAAAGAGTCGGGCTTCGAAGTCACCGACCATATCGTGCTGTCGATAAAGGGCGACGACGAAATCGCGTCGGTCGTCAAAAACTACGGAAAAGAAATCGCGTCCGTAACGCTTGCCTACTCGATCGACGACAACGCGCAGGGCGAACCGTGCGACATCAACGGCAAAAACGTCGTTATCTCGGTCAAAAAGATTTAACAGGCGTTCGAAAATACCGAAAAAAGGAAAGAATAAATGATAACTGCCGAATGGAAAGATTACGAAGTAATAGCGTGTGGCGACGGCGAAAAACTGGAGCGGTGGGGTAACGTCTATCTGTTGCGCCCCGATCCGCAGGTCATCTGGCCGGCGCCCTTTCCGCTCGCTTCGTTCGAAAAACTCAACGCGCACTACCGTCGCGACGGCGGCGGAGGAAGATGGGAATTCATCCGTCCGTTTCCGTCCGAGTGGCAGATCTCGTGGAACGACGTTAAATTCCTGATTAAGCCCATGGGATTCAAGCATACCGGGCTTTTCCCTGAACAAGCGGTCAACTGGCAGAAAACGCGCACTCTCGCCGAGAAAAAACCGGGGCTTAAAGTGCTTAACCTGTTCGGCTACACCGGCGGAGTCACCGTCGCTCTCGCAAAAAGAGGAGCGTTCGTCACGCACGTCGACGCCGCAAAAGGCATGGTGGAGCGTTGCCGCGAAAACGCCGATATTTCGGGCGTCGCAGGCGACAGAATCCGCTATATAATAGACGACTGCAAGAAGTTCGTCACGCGCGAAATCAAGCGCGGCAAAACGTACGACGCGGTGATAATGGATCCGCCCAGTTACGGACGAGGACCTTCGGGCGAAACGTGGAAACTGGAAGACGGCGTGTTCGACCTCGCGGCTCTCACGGCAAAACTCGTGCCGGATCCCGAATTTTTCCTCATCAACAGTTACACAACGGGACTTCAACCGCAGGTCATCAAAAACATTCTCGAAATCGCGCTTTCTGACCGAAAAGGCAGTGCCGACGCCTACGAAATAGGACTTCCGGTTACGAAAACGCCCAAAATTACGCTTCCCTGCGGTTGCAGCGGAATATGGATAAAGGATTAAAACTATGGAAAACAAACTCACGGTTTTATACGAAGACAATCAGGTGATAGTGGTCGTAAAGCCGCAGAACGTGCCGACTCAGGCTGATTCCAGCGGCGACACAGACCTTCTCACAATGGTCAAACAGTATGTAAAGGAAAAATACGATAAGCCCGGCGAAGCCTTTATCGGGCTCGTTCATCGGCTCGACCGCCCCACCGGCGGAGTAATGGTGTTCGCACGCAACTCCAAGTCGGCTGCACGCCTTCAGGAACAAATGAAAAACGGCTTGTTCGAAAAGAAATATCTCGCCGTCACCGTAGGCGTTCCGCGCGACAGACAGGGCAGGCTCAGCCAATACCTTTTTAAAGACGTCGAAACTAACACCGTAAAGGTGGTGCCTGCCGCAGTCGAAGGCGCAAAAAAAGCCGAACTCGAATACAAAGTGCTGGAAATCGCCGATAAAGTCGCGCTCGTGGACATTAAACTCATCACCGGCAGATCGCATCAGGCAAGAGTGCAGATGCAGAGTATGGGAACGCCCATCTTCGGCGACGTGCGTTACGGCGGCGATACTCTCGCAAAAGGTCACAACCTCGCGCTCTGGGCATACGAACTGCGCTTCTATCACCCCACGACAAAGCAGCCCTTCGTGTTCAAAGTGTTCCCGCCCGTGGACGACGTGCCGTGGAACGTGTTCCCCATCGAAAGTCACATAAAAGTGGCAAAACCGACAATATAGTAAATCTTATCATAAGGAGATAAATATTATGATTATTGACGCATCTATCGAAAGATTGATTCAGTACGCTCAATCGCATCTTCTTCTCGACGACCTCGACGTGGTTTACAAACGTAACGTTCTTCTCGACCTTCTCGGTCTTAAAGAATACACGGTCTACGAAGTGGAGTACGACGCAATCGACAATATGGAAACGCCCGACGAAGTGCTGTCCTCGATAATTTCGTACGCACTCGATAAAGGAATAATTCAGCCCGGTCAGGAAGAATATTTCGGCAACAAAATCATGGACATCGTGTCGCTCACTCCGTCCGGAATAGTCGATATTTTCGACGAACTGCACGAAACTTCGCCGGCAAAAGCGTTCGACTGGTTGCACGACTACTGCATTAAAAACGATTATATCAAGGCTTCCAAAATAGCAAAAAACAAGCACTGGGAAGCCAAATCCACCAAGGGTAAACTGGAAATCACCATCAACCTTTCCAAGCCCGAAAAGAACAATAAGGACACCGCTAAACTTGTCGGGGCAAAGCCGTCGGGCTACCCTGCCTGCATGATCTGCAAGGAAAACGAAGGCTGCGCCAATAACCTGCGTCAGAATCTGCGCACCGTTCCGCTCGAAATGGGCGGAGAGGACTGGTTCTGGCAGTTCTCGCCGTACGCATACTTCAATCAGCACGGCATCGCGATCAACGGCGAACACACCCCCATGAAAGTGGACAAAAGCACGATCGTAAAACTGCTCGACTTCATCGACTACGCGCCCGCAACCTATTTTATCGGCTGCAACGCCGCGCTTCCCATCGTCGGCGGTTCGATTCTCACGCACGACCACTTCCAGGGCGGCGGAAAAGTGCTGCCCATGCACAAGGCGCCTGCGCTCAACAAGTATAAATCGGAAGATTATCCCTATATCGAAACGTACGTCCTCGATTGGTACAACTCGGTAATCCGCCTCGTTTCCACCAATAAGGAAATGCTTATCGAATACGCCGGCGACATAATCGACGCCTGGAAGAATTACGACGACGAAAGTGTCGGAATCATCCACGCGACCGACAAACAGCACAACGCGATAACCCCGGTTGCACGCAGATGCAAGGATAAGAACAAGAACGAAGCCTACTGCGTCGAACTCATTTTGCGCAACAATCGCACCGACGAAAAGTATCCCGACGGAATTTTCCACGTTCACCCCGAGTATCAGAACATCAAGAGCGAATCTATCGGTCTTATCGAAGCCATGGGCTTGTTCATCCTGCCGGCGCGTCTCGATCGCCAACTCAAAGAAGTGCAGGAGTACCTCATCGGCGCTAAAAAGTACGACAAAAAAGCGCTCGCCGAAGATATGCAGGTTCATGCACGCATGATCGAAAAACTCATGAAGGAGAACCCCAAATGCACGCCTGCCGAAGCGCCGCTCGTCATTAAGGACGAAGTCAATTCGGTTTGCGAACATATCCTCGACAACACCGCCGTGTTCAAAAAGGACGAAGAAGGCGCAGCCGCTTTCGACCGTTTCCTTGCAAGCGTCGGCATAAGAAGATAATAATCGATAAAATAAAAAACAGGCTTTTTCAATCGAAAAGGCTTGTTTTTTGCTGTTTTACCGGGGGGGGGGAAAGCGACGTTGCCGATTTTTACGCGTCCGCGCGGCTGCGCGAAAAATGCATTAAAACCACGTTCTTGCCGGACAATTGCAACTTTTTTGAACAAAAGCACGCATTGACTTGTCTTTACGGCGTAAATGTGCTAAAATTAAATGCGGAAAAATCAAGGAGAAAACAAAATGAACAATCTCGTTTTTAAAGCAATGGAAAACGCCTACACGGCTTATAACGCCTGCGACAACGCGGCTGAAATTCTCGAAAAGAACGGCTTCGTCCGCATTTTCGAACACGAGGACGCAAAAATCGTAAAAGGCGGAAAATACTACGTTTGCCGCGGCGGCAGTTCGCTCATAGCCTTTACCGTGTCCGAAAATCTCGAAAACTACCGCTTCAAAATAGTTGCCTCGCATCTCGATTCGCCGGCACTGAAACTCAAATATTCGCCCGTCGTCAAATCGGACAACGTCGCAAAACTCAACGTCGAAACGTACGGCGGCGGAATAAACTCCACCTATCTCGACGTTCCGCTAAAAATAGCCGGTAAAATCTACGTTAAACAGGGCGAAGAAATAGTCGCGAAAACCTACGTCGATCCGCACGAATATATTATTCCGAACGTCGCCATCCATATGAACCGTACGCTCAACGACGGATATAAATACAACGAACAAACCGATCTTATGCCGCTTTTCGGTATCGATCCGGACGGCGACTACTTCTCGAAACTGGGCGGCGAAGAGGTCGCAGGCTACGATTTATATGCTGTCAACGCGATAAAACCGTTCTTTGCCGGCGTAAACGACGAATTTTTCTGCTCGCCCCGAATAGACAATCAGGTGTGCGCGTTCTCGTCGATCGCAGCACTGTTAAACGGCAACGGCGACGGCGTGTCGGTCGCTTTCCTTGCCGACAACGAAGAAATCGGATCGAGAAGCGCGGAGGGCGCCGATTCCGACTTCCTTAAAAAGACGCTCAAAACCATCAATAAGCGACTGGGCTTTACTCGCGACGACTTCGATAAAGCGATCGCAAAATCCTTCCTCGTCAGCGCGGACAACGCTCACGCACGCCACCCCAACCACCCGGAACTGAGCGACCCCACCAATAAAAGCGTCATGGGCGGAGGAATAGTAATCAAGCACCACGCCAATAAAAACTACACCACCGACGGACTCTCTTCCGCCGTGTTCGAAAGCGTCATGCAAAAGGCAAACGTCAAAACCCAGCACTTCTTCATGCGCTCGGATCTTCGCTGCGGCTCCACTCTCGGAACCATAAGCCTTACGCAACTCGCCATGAAAAGCGTGGATATAGGGCTCGGTCAACTCGCCATGCACTCGTCGCTCGAAACCATGTGCGCGTCCGACGCGGACGAAATGGTTAAAGGTCTCACCGCCTTCTACGACAGTAATTTCACCCTCACCGAATCCGGCTATAAAATGAATTGACGATAAGAAAAGTATTAAAAATCGTCTTGACCGACGGTTTAAAGATAGTCGGATAAATAATTTAATGATAAAAAAGCACGGCAAATAACGTCGTGCTTTTTTACTAAATACTTTCTTTTTTTACATCTCTTTATCGAGAGTGGCGAGGGATTTGAGGTAGATTTTATAGAGTTTTTCGAGGTGCTCGACGGGGATGCACTCGTTTGCGTCGTGCAGGCGGGTTTCGGTGCCGGGGAACACGGGTCCGAACGCGACGGCGTTGGGCAGTTCTCTCGCATAAGTTCCGCCGCCGGTCTTTTGAGCGCCGGTATGGTCGCCGGTGACGGCGGAATAGCAGCGGAGCAGCGTGCGCACGAGTTTGCTGTTCGCTGGAACGTAGAGGTTGGGCGAATACTTATTGACCGTGATGTTTTCGGGACGCAGATTTTTGAACAGCGTTTCCTGAATTTTATCGGGTTTTACGCTCAAGGGGCAGCGGAAGTCCATGGTAATGGTCAGTTTGTCGCCGTCGAGGCGAATCATGCCTGCGTTCATGGTAAGGTCGCCGGCTTCGTCGGTGATGTTGAGCCCGAGGTTTTCGCGAGCGTTTTCGGACGTGATATACTTATCCAATCTGTCGAATTCGATGAGCGGAGTAAGGAGTTTAAAGATTTTGCCGATAGCGTTGTCGCCGGCTTCGGGCGTGGAAGCGTGACCCGCTTTTCCGAACGACTGAATAGTGACGACGCCGTTATTTTCGGAGATTCTGAAGTCGCTTTTCTTCATGCCGCGCTTTTCGATAGCCTGCTCGATATTGCCCACGGCAAGCATAGCCTCGCCCTGCGAATCCAGTTCGAGAACGCAGTGGTCGGGCACCATGTTGGGGCGCTGACCGCCGTAAAGAGCCTTAATGCCGTACGAATGTTGCAGCGGCAGAGTAAAGTCGAGATGAACGATGCCCTTTTCGCTGTTGATAAGCGGAAAATCGGCGTCGGGAACCAGCGTGCAAACGGGCAGTTTTTGTTCGGTGCAGTACTTTTTCAGTCCTCTCGAAGAAGTTTCTTCGTCGCCGCCCACGATCATGCGGATCTTGTGGTTGAGTTTGAACTTATTGAGTTCGGCAAGAACGTGCAGACATACGATTGCCGGACCCTTGTCATCGGCAACGCCTCTGCCGTAGAAAATGCCGTCCTTTTCCACGAGTTCGAACGGATTGGTCGCCCACTCGTCGGCGTTCACGGGGACGACGTCGAGGTGAGCGGCTATACCTATCATGTCGTCGTCGCTGCCGTCGGTGGTTTCGGCGTACGCATAGTAGCCGTTCGAGTACGAATTGAGTCCGAGTTCTTTTGCGCGAGCCGCAAACCAGGTGAGAGCGTCCTGAATCACGACTCCGAACGGAGTACCGTCCTCGCCTTCATTCAGCACGGTGGGCATTGAAATGATTGTTTTGAGATCGTTTAACATATTATTTCTCCATTGAGTTAAAAACGCTTGCAAAATAGCGGATATTCGACTATAATAATAGTCGGCGCGTTGTTTAACCACTTATTTTCACCGCCAATTATAATACAAATCAGACGGATTGTCAACCGTCGGGAGAATAATAATGCAAGAAGTTCGTACAAGATTCGCACCGTCGCCCACCGGCTACCTTCATATAGGCGGACTGCGCACCGCGCTCTACGCTTACCTTTTCGCAAAACAGAATAACGGAAAGTTTATTCTGCGTATCGAGGACACCGATCTCGAACGCTACGTTGACGGTGCCGTGGAGATTATTTACGACACGCTCAAAGACGCCGGTCTTATTTACGACGAAGGTCCGGACGTCGGCGGCGACTACGGTCCGTACGTTCAGAGCGAAAGAAAGGATATTTATCTTAAATACGCGCAGCAACTCATCGAGAGCGGGGACGCTTACTATTGTTTCTGCGATAAAGAACGCCTCGAAAAAATTCATGCCGAGGGCGCAACCAAATACGATAAGCACTGCCTGCACATGAGCAAGGAAGAAGTTGCCGAGCGTCTGGCTCGCGGCGATAAATACGTCATTCGCCAGAACATTCCCGAAAGCGGAATAACCACCTATCACGATATGGTTTTCGGCGAAATCACTGTTGATTGCAAAGACCTCGAGGACAATATTCTCATTAAATCCGACGGTATGCCCACTTATAACTTCGCAAACGTCGTCGACGACCACCTTATGGGCATCAACTACGTCATCCGCGGAGTAGAGTATCTCTCGTCCACGCCCAAATACAACCTGCTTTACAAGGCGTTCGGCTGGGAAATTCCGCACTATATGCACTTGCAGCCCATTATGAAGGACGCAACGAGAAAACTCAGCAAACGTTACGGCGACGCTTCGTACGCAGACTTTATCAAGCGCGGATTTTTAAAAGAAGCGCTTATAAACTACATCGCGCTGCTCGGCTGGTCGCCCAAAAACGACCGCGAAAAGTTCTCGCTCGAAGAAATGGTTCAACTTTTCAGCGTCGACGGGCTCAGCAAGTCCGCGTCAATTTTCGACGAAGTAAAACTCAAATGGCTTAACGGTCAATATATAAAGGAAATGTCGCCCGAAGCGTTCTACGACTACGCGCAGAGATTTTTCGATAAATACGAATTCTTAAACGGATACGATCGCAAACTCATCTGCTCGCTGTTGCAGAACCGTATCGAGATTTTCGACGACATCGGACCGGCGATGGAATTCCTCACCAAATTCGACGGCTACGATCTTAACCTTTTGTGCAATCAGAAGTGGAAAACCGATCTCGGCACGGCAAAGGCTATGCTGCCCGGACTTATCGAACTTACCGAAAACAACTTCGATTGCCTGCACGACGCGCTGGTCACTTTCGGCGAGCAGAACGGTTATAAGAAAGGTCAGGTGCTGTGGATTTTCCGTATTGCGATCACGGGAGCGCAGTCCACGCCCGGCGGAGCAACCGAAATGGCTGAACTTCTCGGAAAAGAAGAAACCGTTCGCCGCCTTAAAGAATCGCTTGCCCGCGTAAACGCTTAACGCAAAAATTTATAAGTTACATTGAACAGTAAAACAAGGTCGGCTTTCTGCCTGAATTTATCGCAGAACCCCGACCTTTTACTTTTTTTGAAAAAAACCCCGTACTTTTTTGAAAAAAAAGTAGGCAAAAAACTTTTGAGTTAGTAGAATGTTGGTGGGCGCAATTTAATGCCTCGCCCTCCGGGAGAGGTGGCGCGGCTTGCCGCGACGGAGAGGGTAATAAACGGAGATGGGAATATAAACTTTTAAAACAAAAAAGGCGAGAGGAAAACTTCTCGCCTGCGCTTGAATCGCGCTAAAAATTCTATTCTAAATTCTGTCCAAAACGTACTCGGCATACAATTTTGCGACGTTTATGCCGGTGCAACGCTCGAATTCGGTGAAAAACGCGTTGGAATTGACTTCGCAAACTATAGGTTCGCCCGTCTCTCCGAACAGCAGATCGACTCCGCAATAGTCCGCCCCGAGCGTGACTGCGCAAGTTTCGGCAGCCGCGCGGAACGACGCGCTCAAAGCGTATTCGCTGCCGCGTCCGCCCTGACCGACGTTCGAATGGAATCCGTCGCTGCCCTCGCGAAGCATTGCGCCCACGGCTTTACCGCCGATAACGATGACGCGCACGTCTTTGGCGAGAGAGGAAGTAATCATCTGCTGATAGAGATGCGGTTTGAGTTTAACGCGTTCCATAGCCGAATACAACTGACCGCGGTCGAAAATCGGATAAACTCCGCCGCCCTGCGAACCGTAGCACTCCTTAACCACCAGCGGATAGCCCAGTTGATGTTCGACGAGCGTCACCGTCTGCTCCCTGATCTGCTCGTACGGATTATAGCACAATAGCCCCGGCAGAGTTTTGGGCATTTTCACGCCGCTGCCTGCAAGCCGTATGTAAGTCACCATTTTGTCGTCGCAATCGACGACGGTCTTAAACGAATTGAACACGGTAATGCCGCATAGGTCGAGCATTTCGGACAGGTATTTATCCTTATCTAAGAAAACGCACGCCGAATAGTTGCCGAAATACGTCTTGATTTCGTCGTTTTCGATTTTGCCGAAAAAGCCGTCGTTGCGTATGATGTCGGCAGCCGCGCCCGCTTTTTCGAATTCTTCTTTAAGCCGCAGACTCTGACCGATGTACTGCGGCGCGGAATAGTAGGCGTTTATAATTATCGCGACGCTGCAATCCGAACGTCTTTTTCTGCCGAACAACGGCTTTTTAATCATTTTTCGATTCTCCTTTTTTTCTTTCGTGATATTTCGAAACGGCAAAGAAAACGGGAATACCGATCGCAAGTACCGCTATTGCCTGTCCTGCGCCCACGCACGCTATACCGAAAAGATACTGCTCCTTAATTTCGGCAAGAGTAAGGTATGTCAGCGGAACCACGAGCGCGTTTACGACAATAGGGGGAATCGCGCCGATGAAGGCTTTAAGCCACACGTTTTTGAGTTTCCGTCCGATAAGGAAGGAAAGCGTTGCCGCCGCGAGCGTCGCCAGCGTTCCGAACACTATGTCCATCACGTTTCCCGTTATAAGGTTGGAAACGAAGCAGCCGATTGTAAGCCCGGCAATCGCCTCGGGATAAATCAGCGGCAAGAGAGTCAGCGCCTCGCTTACTCTCACCTGAAGCGACGTCGTGTTAAACGAAATCGGAGCCAGAAGAAGAGTAAGGCTTGCATACAGAGCGGCAATCACAGCCGCGCGCACGAGTTTTACGGTCGTATCTTTTTTCATTTTTTCTTTGCGGAGCAAAATCGAAGCAAATAATATGCCGAAAACCTATTCGTTTTGCTCAGTCCCTTAGTTTTGTTTTAAGACAGGAGGGTTTCGAACTGTCTTTAACGATACAATTATATAACGAGCGCGGATTTTTGTCAATCGTTTAGCCTGCGAAAACGTCCGGGTGCGTCGCAATATGTCGGATTATGTCGAAAAAAACGGATAAAATCGAGCCGCGAAAAAATTTTTTGAAAAAAAATTAAAAGAATTATCGAAAAACGCTTGACAAATCAAAAACGATGATGTATAATAAGGGCGTACCTTGAAGGAAGTACCTGAAACAGCTCATCATTTTCCCCCTTATCATATAGCGAGACGGTTGATCCAAAAGATTGACCGTTTTGCATTTTAAACGACTTTTTGTGCTTCGGTTGCCGGATTTGCGCGTCCGATTGTGTTTATGCGACGAAAAAACGATCGACAGCGTGCTTTTGCTTGCAAAAAAGCGCGAATAATGGTAGAATAATCGGGCTTGGAGGAGTTATGCTTAAAAAGTTTATAGGCGACAAAAAATTCTATAAAACCGTGCTTGCCGTCGCGCTTCCGATAATGCTTCAGAACGGAATAACCAATTTCGTCAGCCTTCTCGACAACATAATGGTCGGACAGGAAGGCAAACTGCAGATGTCGGGCGTCGCGATAGTCAACCAACTGATATTTATTTTCAACCTTGCCATATTCGGAGCCGTTTCGGGCGCCGGAATTTTCACCGCGCAGTTCCACGGAAAAGGCGACGAAGAGGGCGTGCGGCAAACGCTGCGATTCAAATACATAGTGTGCTTTATGATAGCGGTGGTCGCAATCGCCGTTTTTATGATTTTCGGCGAACAACTCATAGGCTTGTATCTTCGCACCGAAGGCGAAGTAACAGATCCGGATAAAGCGGCGCAAGAACTGAGCGAAACGCTCGGTTACGGCAAACAATATCTCGCCGTCATGCTGATAGGACTTATTCCGTTCGCGCTGTCGCAGGCACTCAGCGGAACCATGCGCGAAACCGAACGCACCGTCTCGCCCATGGTTGCCGGACTTATTGCAGTTGCAGTCAACTGCGTCGGAAACTACATTCTCATTTTCGGCAATTTCGGAGCCCCCAAACTGGGCGTTGTCGGCGCAGCGATCGCGACCGTTGCTTCCCGTTTCGTCGAAGTAATCATCCTCATTGTATACACGAGCGTCAAAAAGTCCGTGTTTCCGGCGTTCAAAGGAGCGGTTACGCACCTGTTCAGAATCGAAAAAACGCTGTTCGGAAATATAATGAAACGCGGTTTTCCTCTTTTCATCAACGAAACGCTTTGGTCGCTCGGCATGAGTGGACTTGCAATGTGTTACAGTTGGCGCGGACTCGACGTCGTGTCGGGCTATAACATCGCGAGCACGGTTATCAACGTGTTCAATATAGCGTATATGGCGCTCGGAAATTCGGTCGGAATAATAGTCGGCAAATACCTCGGCGCCGGAGAATACGAAGAAGCGGTGGACGTGGACAGAAAACTCATTGCCTTCTGCGTTGCCATAGGTCTTGCCATGGGCATAATACTTTTCTGTACGGCAGGCTTATTCCCGAAAATTTACAACACGGCAGAAGAAGCAAAAACTGTGGCAAAACAGATGCTGTGCGTCACGGCTTGCCTGTTCCCCGTGCAGAGTTTCATGCACTCGTGCTATTTCACGCTGCGTTCGGGCGGAAA
Organism: uncultured Clostridia bacterium; assembly: GCA_934229275.1. Classification (GTDB taxonomy): domain Bacteria; phylum Bacillota; class Clostridia; order Christensenellales; family Pumilibacteraceae; genus Neoclostridium. The sequence continues at coordinate 24,781 of CAKQDN010000019.1, forward strand.
AACGTTGGTCACGTTCATATACGACAGCGTGTTCGTCTGCCTCGTCAATTTGCCGCTCGCCTTTTGCCTCGTTAAATTCACGTCGCTGCCCATTCTCGTGATTTACGTGGCTTGTCAGTCGGTCGAAATCGTAAAAGCGGTAATAGGCTATATAATGCTTAAAAAACGCATCTGGATCAATAAAATAGTGTAAAACGACTTAAAATTCAACAAAAAACGTCGCGGCGAAGAGCATCGTCACGGCGTTTTGTTTTATTCTTAATATGTTTATTTGCGAGGCTATTCCGAGCGGTGCATTTTGCGGAATTGGAGCGGAGTCACGCCCTCTTGTTTTTTGAATATTCTGCAAAAATAAGCCGCGTCGTCGTAACCGCATGTAAGCGCGATTTCGTCCACTTTGCGGTCGGAGTTGACCAAAAGATATTCCGACAGCGCGATTCTCTTGCGGATAACGTATTGAAGCGGAGAAACGCCGTACCTTGCGCTGAACAAATGCGTAAGGTAATACTTGTTGATGTAAAGATTTTTGCACAGTTCGTCCACCGAATCGATGGAGGTGTAGTTCTCGTCGAGATACTTTTTAACTTCCGTATAAGTTTTTCGGCTTTCGATCGCGCGCGTCGCGTCCTCGGACAGGCGCAGAATGTTCGCAATGATGATGTTTAACAGTTCTTTATAAACCGCAAAACCCTGCACGGTGCGCTGGTCTTTTTCGGAAATGAGTTGATCGAGATAAAACGACAACGCTTCGTAGTGCGATTCGGACGGCAGAACGGCGTATTTTCCGCGGCACAGACAACCGGGTTCGAGTCCCGAGATGGAAAGATTGGAAATACCGATAAACACGATTGTCGCGACCGGGACTTCCGATATTTTTTCGCTGTGCATGGTGCCGGGATTGTAAATAACCACGTCGCCCTTTTTGAATCCGACTTCGCCGTCGTCGAAAATAACCGAGCCTTCGCCTTCCTTGACGAACATTATTTCGCAGAAGTCGTGGCAGTGCCGGTGCGACGGGCGGAGCGTTCCCCAGCGAGGTGAGTGATAACTTATCGACAACAGCAGTTTGGGCTTGTTTTTTTCTTTACCGCCTGTGGGCATTATTGACGACCTCTGTACTTAAGCGCGGCGAGATCTTTTACGGGAATACCCTTGTCGCCGTTACGCATCAGAAATTCTTCCGCGAGATTTTTATACGCCACCGAGCCCGAGCATTTCGGGTCGAACAGCATAATGGGGAGTCCGTAACTGGGTGCTTCGCCGAGGCGTACGTTACGCGGAATTTTCGTCGCGAACACCTTGTTTCCGAAAAATTTCGCGATTTCGTCGGTTACGTTCTGCACGAGACGGGAGCGCGAGTCATACATGGTGAGCACGACGCCTTCGACCGAGAGCGACTGATTGAGATGACGTTTCGCAAGTTTAATGGTGTTCATAAGTTGGCTCAGTCCCTCGAGAGCGTAGAATTCGCCCTGAATCGGGATTAAGATGGAATCGGCGAGCGTCAGTGCGTTTACCGTAAGTAAAGCGAGCGACGGAGGACAGTCGATAATAATATAGTCGTACACGTTTCGAAGGGGAGAGAGTGCCTTTTTAAGCACTTTTTCGCGTTCGGGAACGGAAACGAGTTCGACTTCCGCACCGGCAAGATCGATGTTGGCAGGAAGAATGTCCAGCCCCTTGACCTTGGTGGGCAGAATGGCGTTTTGCGGACGCACTTCGCCCGACAGAACGCTGTAAACAGAATATTTGAGAGCATTTTTTTCGATACCCAATCCGCTGCTGCAATTGCCCTGAGGGTCGATGTCCACGGCAAGAACGCGCTTGCCCATGATTGCAAGGAATGCTGCAAGGTTTACGCACGTCGTGGTTTTGCCCACGCCGCCTTTCTGGTTTGCGATGGCGATGATTTTAGACATAAAATTCCTCTTTTGATTGAAAATAAAACTTACCTTAACAATTATATCACGACAGACCGATTTAATCAAGCAACTTGGGCAAGTTTTTGCAAAAACAAAGATAAATGCTTGATTATTTGCCGCAAAAATCGTATAATATCGGGTATGAACGTAATAGAGTTAAAATCGGTTTCGTACGCGTACGGCGCGTCGAACAACAAATATGCGGTGTCCGATCTTTCGCTTACAGTAAAACAAGGCGAATTCGTTGCGATAATCGGGCACAACGGCAGCGGAAAAAGCACGCTCGCGAAACTACTTAACGGGCTGCTCGTCCCCACCGAAGGCGAAGTACTCGTAGACGGAATCGACACGCGCGACAACGATAAAATATTCGACGTCCGCAAAACCGTGGGCGTGGTGTTCCAGAATCCCGACAATCAGATGGTTGCAACCATCATAGAGGACGACATTGCGTTCGGACCGGAAAATCTCGGACTTAAACGCGAAGAGATAGGCGAGCGCGTCGAGTACGCTCTTAAAAGCGTGGGAATGGAAGAGTACCGCAAGCGCGATCCGTTCAAACTTTCGGGCGGACAGAAACAGCGTATAGCCATTGCCGGCGTACTTGCGATAAAGCCGCGCGTACTTGTTCTCGACGAATCGACCGCAATGCTCGATCCTCCGAGCCGCGACGAGATAATGAACGTCGTGGAAAAACTCCGCAAAGAAAACGGAATGACCGTTATAACGATAACTCACTTTATGGAAGAAGCGCGCTGCGCCGACCGCATAATAGTAATGGGTGACGGCAAAAAACTGCTCGAAGGCACTCCGCGCGAAGTGTTCGACCAAACCGACGTGCTTAAATCCACGGGTCTTATCCCGCCGCTGTACGTCCGCGTGCGCGACGCTTTTAAGGACAGCCTTTCACTGCCTGCCGTCGGCGACGAAGAGCAACTTGCGGAGGCGTTATGTCGATAGAAATCAGCAATTTGTCGTATGTGTACGACCCCAAAGCCGTGTTCTCGAAACGCGCTCTCGACGACGTGTCGTTTACCGTCGAGGACGGCGACTTTTTCGGAATAATCGGGCATACGGGCAGCGGAAAAAGCACGCTCGTGACGCATCTCAACGGACTTATTCCCATCCAGAGCGGAAAAATAACGATTGACGGCGTAGACCTAACCAAAAAATACGATAAAAAAGCACTGCGCGCGAAAGTGGGCATGGTTTTTCAATACCCCGAATATCAACTATTCGCCGACACCGTTCGCGAGGACGTCGCGTTCGGACCCAAAAACCTCGGACTTAGTCAAAGCGAAATAAACGAGCGCGTCGAAAAGAGCATAACGCTTGTCGGACTTAACTACGACGAAATAAAAGACCGCTCGCCGTTCGAACTTTCGGGCGGTCAGATGCGAAGAGTGGCTCTCGCCGGCGTTATCGCCATGAATCCCGGCGTTCTCGTGCTGGACGAGCCTACCGCAGGGCTGGATCCGAGCGGAAAAAGAGACATTCTGCGCCTTATAAATTCGCTTCGCCAAACGGTGAAGATAGTCATAATCATATCTCACAACATGGACGAAGTTGCCGAAAACTGCAACCGCGTTGTCGTTTTAAGCGAAGGCAAAAACAAAGGCGTGTTCACGACGAAACAACTGTTTTCGGGCGACCAAGCCGAAAAACTGGGCGTCGAACTGCCTTCGGTTACAAAACTGGCACGCCTTTTGGCGTCAAAAGGCATGAATATCGACCGCGACATTTACAAGGAAAGCGACCTTATTCAAGCAATAGCAAAGGCGAAGGGGGTGCAGCCGTGCGAGAGATAACACTCGGACAATACTATCCCGTTTCGTCGCCCATACACCGCCTCGACCCGAGAATAAAACTGCTTATTTCGATGATTTATCTCGTCGGAATGTTTTTCGTCAAGCATTTTATCGTGTTCGGAGCCGTCGCGCTGTGCGTTTTCGCCGTAATTCTCGTCTCGCGTGTGCCGCTCCTTAAAGTGCTTAAAAGCCTTAAAGTGGTGATTTTCCTGCTGCTGTTCACGTTTATCATGACCGCGCTGTTCTATAACGGCGGCGGCGAACTGCTGTGGGCGTTTTGGGTAATCAAAATATACAAAGAAGGTCTTATAAACGCGGCTTTTTTAAGCCTGCGCCTTATCCTTATCTTCCTCGGACCTACGATTCTGACGTATACGACTACGCCGGTCGAACTGACCGACGCGCTCGAAAGTCTTTTAAAACCGCTGTCAATGATGGGCATACCCGTGCATTATCTTGCGATAATCATGCAGATCGCGCTGCGCCTCATCCCGTCTTTCATCGAAGAAACCGATAAAATCGTCTCCGCGCAGAAGTCGCGTTGCGCCGATTTCGACAGCGGAAACATTTTCAAGCGAGCCAAAGCCATGATTCCGGTAATAATACCGCTTATTATTTCCGCGATAAACCGCGCCGACGACCTTGCCGACGCAATGGATTCGCGCTGCTATCGCGGAGCAAAGGGAAGAACGCGCTACAAAAAAATGACCTTGCGTTTTTGCGACGTCATGGTGCTGTTGTTGTCGCTCGCCCTGCTGTTCTGCGTTCTTACGATAAGTTACAACTGGTTCCCGTGGATTATCGATTTCTCGGCGATAGGGTGGCTCGTATGATCGTCCGCATAACGGTTGACTATATCGGCACGGCGTATCACGGCTGGCAGAAGCAGAAAAACCTCGACACCGTTCAGGAGCGGCTCGAAACCGCCGTAAAAAGCCTTACCGGCGAGAGCGTTACGGTTCACGGAAGCGGCAGAACGGACGCCGGCGTGCATGCGCTCGGACAGGTTGCGCACTTTGATCTCGAAAAGCAAAGCCGCTCGTACAACTTCGTCAAGGGACTAAATCATTTCCTGCCGCCCGACATCCGCGTTATCGACGCGTCCGTGGAGCGAGACGACTTTCACGCCCGTTTTTCGGCGCACAGAAAAACGTACGAATACCTCGTCTACGAAGGTAAAACCGACCGCGCGATTTATCATGGCCGCGCAATGCGAGTGTGGGCAAACCTCGACGTGGATAAAATGAAACGAGCCGCAAAAATTCTCGAAGGCGAACACGATTTCGCCTCGTTCATGTCGTCGGGCAGCGAGGTTGAAGGCACAGTTCGCAACCTCTATAAACTCGAAGCCGAAAGGAAGGGCGAACTTATCGTAATCACCGCTACTGCAAACGGTTTTTTATACAACATGGTACGTCGGCTCGTTTCCGTTCTCATAAAGGCAGGAAAGGGCGAACTGAACGAAAAGGACGTTCTCGCGCTTTTGGAAGCACGCGACGGCAAAGTCATAAAAGACATCGTGCCTGCCTGCGGACTGTACCTCAAAAGCGTCGAATATCCCGAATATCGTTCGGTCGCAACCCGAGAAGATTGACAAAAACCGAAAAATATAGTATATTATAAATAATAGTGCAGTTTTAATTGCAAACAAGGAGAAAATTATGAAGATTTGTTATTGGGGTACCGCCGCAGCCGAAGGAGTACCGGCACTTTACTGTTCTTGTCCGAGATGCCTCGAGGCTAAGGAAAAGAAGGGCAAATTCATAAGAACGCGCTCGCAACTGCTGATCGACGATACGCTGCTCGTCGATTTCAACGCAGATACTTATATGCACTCGCTCAAATACGACTTCGACATGGCAAAACTCAAAGACGTTTTAATAACGCACGTCCATGAAGACCACTACTATCCGGCAGATCTCGAATTGAGAAAGGCAGGCTTTGCCGCAGTGCTTGAAGTTCCGACGCTGACGCTGCACGGCTCCGCGGACCTTAAAGACGACTATCTCTATCATACGCACGGCAGTTATAATCCCGTAGACAGCGGAAGAATCGCCTTCGACGTTCTTGATTGCTACAAGTGGTACGATATTGCCGGTTACCGCGTCGCATCGCTTCCGGCAACGCACGGCACGCACGACCCGAGAGTGTATATCCTTCAAAAGGACGGCAAAACCGCGTTCATTCTCAACGATACCGGAGTCATGCGCGACGAGAACTTCGAATGGATCAAAAACGAAGGCGTGAAATTTGACCTCGTTTCCTATGACTGCACCGGCGACACGAGCGATACGCTGGTCGCGTGGGGCAAAAACGCAAGTCACATGGGACTGAAAAACATTCTGGCAACGCGCGAAAGACTGCGCGGAAACGGCAACTATAAGCCGGAAACTGTCGACGTCGTAACGCATTTTACGCATAACGGTGTCAACAGCGGCTACGAAACCATGAAAGAAATCGCCGGCAAAGAGGGTTTTATCACCTCGTTCGACGGCATGGAAATAGAGTTTTAGTACCAAGGAGCAAACAATGACGATAAAGGAGAAAAAGGTGAGAAAAAAGTTTTTCGTCGCGATCGCGATGCTTGCGCTCGTCGTTTCGCTCGCAACTATGTTTGCCGCGTGCTTCCTTAATGATAACGAGCAGAAAATCTATTCCGTCACCGTAGAACGGCGCGACGGCGGCAACGTTGCATACACGTGTCCCGATAGCAACATAGTGTACGGCAGCAAAATTTACGTTACGGTAACGCCCGACGAGCATTACGAAATCGTCGATTTTTTCGTAAACGGCGAGAAAAAACTGCTCGATTCGAGCGGTAAATACGTCCACACGATCGACGGCAAAGACGTAGTTTTGGAGGCGACTTTCCGCGAAACGGAGTATAACTACGCCGCCGTGATAAAAGGCGACGGCAAAGGCGGATGCGCGTCGTTCGGAGATAAAAACGGCGAAGTCGTGCCGTTTTCGGTCGTTGCGGACGAACACTACGAGATAAAATCGCTCTATCTCGACGGAAAAGAAATCGAACTTGATAAAAATAAAAGAACTGTGCGCTTTGATTCGACCGTCACGGCGTTTTCTCACCATATTCTCGAAGTCGAGTTTTCGCCCGTTCGCTACTCGATAACTATAAACGACCCGATCGGCGCGACCGTTTCCGATAAAACCGACGCGACGTTCGGCGAAAAAGTAAAGATTACCGTAACTCTTCCCGAGGACGGCAAACTGATTTCTCTTAAAATAAACGGCGAAGAAATCGCGGAAAACGGCAAAACCGAATACGAAATAACCGTTTCGGGCGACGTGAATGTCGACGCAGAAATCGACTGCCGCAAATTCACCGTCACGGCATACGGCGACGAGGGCGTCGAAAGCATTTCGTTAAGCCGTGAACAAGTGCCGGTCGGCGGAAGCGTCACGGTAACGGCAGTGCCGGCAAAAGGATATAAAATCGCGTATGCCTACGTCGGTAAAGAAAAACGCGAAACGACCGACGGCTCGATAACCATCGAAAACGTGACCGAAAACATCTCCGTTTCGTTCGTCGGCGAGAAAAAACGCCTTACCGTCAAGAGCGGAAGCGGCGAGGGCGGAACGCTTTCCTCGTCCAAACAGACCTTTTTCTACGGCGACGAGATCATACTGTATGTAACGCCGCAAAAGGGCTATAAACTGCGTTCCCTCACGGTAAACGGGAAAGAAGTAACCGTAGAGGGCGGCAGCGCGAAATTGAGCGGCTACGACAGCGACGTCGACGCTTTCGCGACTTTCGAAAAAGCAGTCTATTCCGTGTCGGTCGCAAGAGGCGAAGGCGGCACGATAACCGCCGATAAAACGCTGTACGGCATCGGCGACGTCGTCGAGTTTACCGTTTCCGCCGAGCGCGGCTATAAACTCAAACGCCTGCTTATAAACGGTCGCACTGTAACCGTTACCGACGGCAAATACGCTCTTTCCGGCGACTTCGCCGAAAATATCAGCGCATACGCCGAATTCGAAAAAATAGTCTATTCGGTAAAAACGAGCGTGTCGGGAAGCGGCAACGCTTCGTGCGATAAAGCAACCTATACTGTAGGCGAAGAAATCACGCTTTCGTATTCCGGCGACGAAGGAACGGAAGTCCGTATCTATGTAAACGGCGTCGAAAAAACAGCCGAAAACGGCAAACTCATACTGAAAGACTACGCCGAAAATCTCGAAATAAAAGTCGAGTTCTCGGCAAAAAGATATTCCGTTTCCGTAACTTCGAACGAGGGCGGAACGGTCGCCGTTTCTCCGAAAGACCGCGTGCTTCACGGCGGCACTCTGACAGTCACCGCCATGCTCGAAATCGGCTACGAAGTGCGTAAAATAACCGTGAACGGCTCGGCTACGACCATGCAAAACAACCGCCTTGTCCTCGAAAACGTAACCGAAAATCTCGATATCGCCGTAACTTTCGCAAAAATCGAACATGCTTTGATAATCGAAAAATGCGTCGGAGGAAAAATAGTCGCGGATAAAGAAAAGTTCGTTTCGGGCGATACGATCTCTGTCGAATTCGTGCCGGATAGCGGCTATAAATTCGACTCGGCGTTTGTCGGCGGACTTAACGTTACCGATAAAGTCACGGACGGCAAACTCACTCTTTCCGCCGGCAATTCCGATATAAGAATATCCGCGGCTTTCGTGTCGGCAGGCGCAAAAGAATACGCGCTTTCCTCGTCGCTGAACGCAAAATACGGCAAAGTCGTGTTCAAGTCGGAAACGGTTAAAGAAGGCGGCACTGCCGTTTTCGCGGTTAAAATGAACGAGGGCTACAAAGCGGACGAAGTTTCCGCGGGCGGCAAAATTCTTTCGGAGCAAAACGGCGTCTACTATGTCTACGACGTCGATAGCGACCTTATAGTAAACGTAAAATGGTCGCTCGTAAATTATACGTTGACCGTTTTAGAATCCGAGCACGTCACCGTAAACGCTCCGAAAACCTACACGATAGAGGACGAAGTGAAAATAACCGCGGTTGCCGAGAAAGGCTACGTCGTAGCGAACGTGTCGGTCGGCGGCAAAACGTTTACGCCGGGCGCAAACGGAACGATAGTCTATACCGGCTTTGGCGACGCGACGGTTTCGGCGCAAGCAGAGGAAGGTCGCTATAAAGTAACGCTCAAACAAAACCCGAACGCGACGTTGACGCTTTCCGACGCTATCGGCGGAATAAGCAAACCCGTAACGCTTTCGGCGTACGCAGCCGATCACTATCGCATAGTTGCCGTCGTGATTAACGGCAAGCGCATCGATTTCGACGGCGGAACGTATGAAATAACCGGCATCCGCGAGCAAACAGAAGTCGAAGTTATAACCGACTATATTTATTACTCGATCCGCATAATCAATTATTTCGACAGTGATCTCTCGGTTTCCGGCGGCGAAGTAACTGCGGACAAAACGACCTACACGATTGCCGACACAGTAAACTTCACGCTCACCGAAAAAGCGGGCGCGCACCTGTCCTCCGTGACTATCAACTACACGACCGATATAACGAGCGAATTCGTCGGCAAAAAGTATGCTTATCGCGGAAGCGGAAACGTTACGATAATAGCCAACTTCGAAACCGATAAAACGGGAATAGTCGGCTTTGCGATCGACGCCGACACGAACGCGAAAGTGGCGGGCGCGGACGTTACGATAACCGATATTAACGGCTCGCTCGTCAAAAAACTCGTAACGAATTCTTTCGGCAGATTCTCCGCGGAAGTCGCAAACGGCGAATATCTCGTAACCGTTTCGGCAAGCGGCTATCAGTACGGTCAGACCGTGAAAGTAAGCGGAAAAAATCAGACCGTGACGGCAAACGTGCTGCTTAAAAAGACGCAGTTCGACGACGAGAAAAATCTCTCGAACGCGAAATTCGGCTACGACTTTGCCTCGGACGGCGAAAGCGTCACGATCGACGGCAACACGGAAAGTCTTACGTTCAAAACGAACGGCAGCAAAACGTTTGCCGCATCGTTCAGAGCCGAAAATCTCGGCGATCCGAACGACGCAAGCCGCGAACCGGAGCCCGGCATCGGAATAGTCGTTTCCGACGGCAAAAACACCTTCGAATGTCAGTTTTACAGAAATTCGGCAAGAATAATCATAAACGGCGACTGGTCAAAGATCGTTCACGGAAAAACCATGTCGTTCTACAACATGAATAACGCGGGCGCAAAGCAGGAGTTTATGTTCGTTAAAAGCGGCGACACCGTTGCTTTCTACGCAAAAAACAAATCGGGCGTATACGAACTCATCCTCGCTCATTCCGACGAGAGCCTGATTCGCGCACACACATATACTTATCGCGTTTCGCGCCTTAACGCAACCAAAAATCTCGATATCAATCTTTCCGCGCTTAAAACTTACGACAGCATCGCTGGACTTTCTGCGGTTTGCTCGAGCCTCGAAACGAGCGCGACGAGCGGCGGAGCGGTTGTGGCGGACGGCAGCGACGAAGGCTATTTAAGAGGAAAACAATACCGCGTCTACGGCATCCCGAACAGCGGAAAACGACTTGTTTCCGTGACTGTTGACGACGTAGAAGTTCCGTTCACGTCCGACGGCTCGTGCGGCTATGTTACCGTAACGGCAGGCGTAAACAAAAAAGTTTCCGCGACTTTCGAGGACGAAATTTACACCGACGGCATCTCCGACAGCAATCACGTCTACGACAAAACGCTGTTCTATCGCAACGACCTTATAACCGACGGCGCGGATCCGGGCGTGATGTACGTTTCCGAAGAGGAAGACCCCGTGTACGGCGGCTGGTTCTACATGACCGTCACCGGCGACGTCGGCTACTGGAAAGTATGGGAAGACGGGCAACTTTATCGTTCGACCGCGTTCCGTTGCTACCGTTCCAAGAATCTTTCCGACTGGGAAATGGTCGGCGCGGTAAACGGCTATTCGCTTATCATCAAGCCCGACGAATGGGCGTGGGACTGCGACTGGGCGCCCGAAATGATGCGCGATAAAAAGACCGGCAAATACTTCCTGTATTTCAGTTCGCGCAGTCAGAAAGGTAACGGCGAAAACTATTCCGGATCGGATAAAACTTCTCTCAGCGGTTCCGGTAAGTGGGATCGCTTGTACCTCGGTATAGCGATGTCCGATACGCCCGTCGGACCCTACAGGCTCGTTTCCGCGCTCGACTACAACAAAGCGAACGGAGTCGCAAACAAAAACACCAACGCAAACGGCGAGTATATCGACGGCAATATCGTCCCGATAAACTTTGCCAAAAATATCCCGGCGATCAAAAACAAAGGCTACGATTTCTGGCCGGCAATCGACGTCAGCCCGTTCATTGACGAGGACGGCACGCTGTACCTGTATTTCTCGCAGCATATGAGTTCGGCAAGTTACGGCAACAGCATATGGGTCATGAGAATGAAGGACATGATAACGCCCGACTATTCCACCATGCGCATGGTATCGCTACCCGGCTACACCGACGTCACGAGCGTTGGAAAAGGCGACGACATCTACTTCAATTCGGGCAACATCGATTTCGGAAGAAAATACGGTTTTACGAGATATTCGTACGACGGAGATAAATACGGCAACGGAATAAACGAAGGCGTCAACGTGATAAAAGACTATTCGTCCGGCAAGTACTTCTTAACGTACAGTCCGTTCGGCTACGGCTCGAGAAGATATTCGATAATGCAGTCGGTTTCCGACAGTCCGTTCGGACCGTTCCACAAACTGGATGCAGGCGTGGCAAACCCCGTTCTCGGAATTTACAATACGAACGATAATATCGATTACGGCATGAGTAAAGACCTTTCGGCTTCTATCGACTATATCGCAGGCACGGGACATCACTGCTTCGTGCGTGCCGGCAACGAACTTTTCGCCGTCTACCACGCGTTCATGAATCCGGTAAGCAATTATGGAGAGAAGAATGCTTTCATGGGAAGAAGAATAGCCGCCGATCGCATATTCTTTACGTATAACGAAAAAGTCGGGCATAACGTTTTATACGGAA
>CAKQDN010000020.1 GCA_934229275.1 uncultured Clostridia bacterium
TGAGTTCGGCAGCCGGAAGAAGAGTGCTTAAGAGAAGAAGAGACAAAGGCAGAAAGAATATCGCCGTTAAGCCTCTCGGCTCGCACTAATCGGTGAGGGAATGACGACGATTCGTTCGTTTTTCTCTACGCAAGACGAAATTTTCGCCCCTTTACGTTAAAGGGGCATTTTGCGGTTTATCATGCTTGCAAGAAAGTACAGACTGACAAAGCGCGGCTCGTTCGCATACGTCTATCGTAAAGGCGGAGCGGTTCGCGGCAAATATATGACTCTTATTTACGTCACCGGCAAAGATCAGCCCCGGCTCGGACTATCGGTCAGCAACAAAGTCGGTCACGCCGTCGTGCGCAATAAATTAAAGCGCCGCATGCGCGAAGTCATGTACTCGAATCTCGACCGGATAAAGCCCTGTCAGGCAATATTCGCCGCAAAAAGCAACGCCGCGGGACTGTCTTACGACTGCGTAAAACAGGAGATGACCGCGCTTTTAATAAAGAGCGGACTGCTGCCCTGCGATGCGAAAAAAGACTAAAAAACAAGCAATAATCGATATAATCACCTTAAAGTGGTTATTCAAGGGATTGATATTTTTCTACAAGAAATGTATTTCCCCGCTTTTGCCCAACGTGTGCCTGTACACGCCCAGTTGCTCGACCTACATGCTTCAGTGTATCGAAAAATTCGGCGTAATAAAGGGCATACCGCGCGGAATATGGCGGCTTCTTCGCTGTAATCCGTGGTCGAAAGGCGGATTCGATCCCGTACCCGACAACCCAAAAGGAGCGATGAAATGGCTTTTTTGAGCATAATTTCCGAAGTAACCGCGCCGACGGGCTTATGGTGCTGGCTTATTCTCAACGTATTTTCGTTTGTAGCGAACTACGGCTGGAGAATAGTGCTGTTCACCGTCTGCCTGAAAGTGCTTTTGTCGCCTATCGATATTTATCAGAGATTTAAGGCGAGAAAAAATCAACTTATTACCTTGAAACTCAAGCCGGACATGGACAAGTTACAGAAAATGTACGGCAACGACCAGAAACTGCTGGCGCAAAAGCAGATGGAACTGCAAAAAAAAGCAGGCATCAGTTATTTTTCGTCCTGCCTGCCCGCAATTGTAACCCTCGTAATTTTCATTACGTTGTTCTCTCGCGGACTTCAGCCCATCAGCCAGTACCAGAATTTCCGTCAGTACGAGCAGTTGTACGACACCTACGTCGAGTACTGCAACGACAGCCTCGTTCAGAAAAGATACGACGAAATTTACTATAACGAAATAGACAAGGCGACCGAAACCGCAAACGGCAAATCGGCGGATATTCGCAAAACCGAGAGCGAAAACCTCAAAATCTCGCTTGGCGACGCCGCATACAATGCGGTAATAGATGCGAAAGTGGAAGAAATCTACTATTCCGAGTATCACAAACAGTACGACGAATACGCAAAGAAGAGAGATTTCTACGCCGAAGAAGCCAAAAAGCAACTCGCCGAAGAAGCGGGAAGAAGAGCGTATGCCGAGAGCATGCAGGAAAGCCTTTCCGCGTTTGCTTCGTACGACGATTACGTTAAAATTTCTCAGACAGAAAAACGTGCGATTCTCGAGGAAGCCGAGCGTGCGAAAACGTTGGCAATCAACCAATTCGACGCGGAATATTACAAGACTGAAATCGAGAATTTAACCGAAGAGAAAATCGTAAACGCAGCCAACGCCGCAGTCAGAAAAATCGCCGAGAACGCAAGCGGCGTGCTTAAAGCGGCAAACGAAGCCAAAGCCGCGGCTCTTACGAGTTACGACGAAGACTATTATTCCGCCGAACTCAACCAAAGAACCGCCGACGCAATCGTGTCGGCTGCCGACAGCATCGTCCGCGCGACCGCAAACAACTATTGCAAAGACATCGCGCAGGATAAAGTTTTCCACGCTTACGAAAACGGCGTCAAAATGAGTTTCCTGTGGGTAAAAAACATCTGGAACGCCGATACGTTCTGGACCAAACCGATTAACGGCTACGACGGATTTATCAAAAACGTCGGCAACTACGCGAAACCCGGTCACGGCGTCGAGCAGAGCAAACTCAACGATATGCTCAATTCCGCCAAGTACACCGACGTCATGGGCAAACTTCTCGACGATCCGGAATACAACAGCAGCAACGGTTATCTCGTTCTGCCGATACTCACCGTCCTGTTGTCGATTGCGATGCAGGTGCTGTCCTATCGTCAGCAGAAAGAAAGCGGTCAGATGAACGCGCAGAGCGAAAGCACGTCCAAAATAATGATGTTCGTCATGCCGGTCATGATGGCGTGGTTCGCGTTCTCGTACACGGCTGCGTTCGCGGTGTACCTCGTGATGAGTTACGTCGTATCGATACTCATTTCGGTCATCGGCATGCTCGTGGTTAAACTCGCCGATAAAAAGACGGATAAGGCGCTCGTAACCGAAGTGCAGAAATACGGCAGACCCGATTTTTCGGACAGACGCAACGACGCAAACGACAATAATAAAGACGGAAAGAAATAATTCCGTAGAGGTGTAATATGACAGTAGAAGGAATAGGAAAAAAACTGGACGACGCCATCGGCGACGCCCTTGCCAAACTTTCCGAGCAATCGGGAAAGCAGAACATTACGCTCGACGACGTTGACGTGGAAGTGCTGTGCAGCGGAAGTTGGCTCAGAAAAGCAAAAGTCCGCATGACGTTCGACGAAAGTTCGTTCGACGAGCAGAAAGCGGCTGAGGAGGCTCGGCAGCGCGAAGAAGAACGCACGCAGCCACGTAAAGAATTCAGAAAAGAAAGAAATTTCGACAGACGCGAAAGAACCGACAGACCCGAACGCTCCGATCGCCCGGCAAGAAAAGAACGCGATCGTCGCGAAACCGCTCCCGTGGTCGAACAGGTCAAAACGGAAGAAAAGCCGTCCGAACCCGTTAAACCCGTTGCGGAAGAACAAGTCGAAATGGCACGCGCGTACGTCGGCGAACTGCTCCGTCTTATGGGCGTCGAGGCAAGCCTTGTAATCAATACCGATAAAGGCAGCATCGACATCGATATCGTAACCGAGGACTCTTCGGTTATCGGTCATCACGGCGAAGTGCTCGATTCCATACAGCAACTTTGCAAACGCGCAGTAGAAGAGGGCGAAGACAAGCATCTCGCCGTCAACGTGGACTGCAAGGGTTATCGCGAAGGCAGAGAAAGAACGCTTGTTTCGCTCGCTCATCGCATGGCTGCAAAAGCGGTCAAGACGGGCAGAAAAGTGCTTCTCGAACCCATGAGCAACACGCAGAGAAAAATCATTCACGCAACGCTTAACGATAACGACAAGGTTTTCACCAAAAGCGAGGGCAAGGAGCCTAATCGCCGCGTCGTGATTATCCCCAAGCGCAGCAGAAACAATCGCGGTTACAATAATCGTAAACGCACGCCCGGAAACGCAGCGACCGCGCCCGAAACCGCATCCGCCGCTACCACTCCTGTTGCCGCACCCGAAGCCACCGCTTCCGAAAACGAATAATTATAAAAACCGTCAGGTCCGAAGGCATTCCGCCCTCGGACTTACTTTTTTGCGAGAAAGTGGGCAAAAAACTTTTGAGTTATGTGAATAATTAAACAAGATTGGTTTTTCTGCTTGTGTGCGGAGGATGAACCGACTTTGTTTTTTTCGGGAGGGTGGAGTCCGGGTCGCAATTATAAATTGCTCCCCGCTTTGGCTACGAATAGTCCACCGGACTATTCGCTTAACGCGTCGCGCCCCTCCCCTACAAGGCGCACATAGTTTGGTACGTTATAATCGACTTCTTTAAAGCCTCGCCCTCCGGGAGAGGTGGCGGAGATTGCCGACGGAGAGGGCAATTATATGTATCGTTGGTTGGTTGGGTCGCTTTCTTTTTTGTCCTTTTGCCTTTTTCGAACCGTTTTCTTTCACCTCACGCTTTTTCCGAAAAAAAATTTAAAAAAACTTCTATAAAATACTTGACAAATAGGAATAATTACTATATAATATAGTCAAATGATAATGATTATCATTTAATTCACTTCGAAACGTCGAAATTCAAGGAGTATATGAGAAAGTCGCCGCAAAGAGAAACGGTATATTCGGTCGTAAGTTCCACGACGTCGCACCCCGATGCGTATTGGGTGTACGAAAAGGCTCGGGAAATCATTCCGGACATAAGCCTCGGCACCGTGTACCGCAATCTCGGGCAACTTACGGAAAGCGGCGATCTCATCACCATCGAAACGGACGAAGGAGTCGTGCATTACGACGCGAGAACGACTTTTCACGCCCACTTCATATGCGAAAAGTGCGGAAAAATCACCGATTTGTTTATCGAGCCGCACAGTGAAGAGGTGGAAAAACTCGGCTACACGGTCAAGAAAGAAAAGCGCGTGTACTACGGCGTATGTAAGGACTGCAATCAAACGGAAAACCAAAAAAACTAAAATCTATGGAGGATAAAACAATGAAAAAACAGAAAAGATGCTTAATTTGCGGATGTATCGTGGACGAAGACGTCGAAAGATGCCCTCAGTGCGGAGCGACCAAGTTTGAAATGCTCAAAGAAACCGGAGCGTATAACTGGGCATGCGTTCACGCGGTCGGCGACGGAAAAGTGGAAGATCCCGAGGTTTTGCAGGGGCTTAAAGAACATTTTCAGGGTGAGTGCACCGAAGTCGGCATGTACCTTGCAATGGCAAGAGTAGCCGACAGAGAGGGCTATCCCGAAGTTGCCGAAGCATACAAGAGAATAGCCTACGAAGAAGCAGAACACGCTGCGAAATTCTGCGAACTTCTCGGCGAAGTGGTTTCCGCTTCCACCGAAGAAAACCTTCTCGCTCGTGCAGGCGCCGAAGAGGGAGCATGCTCCGCTAAACTCGAAATCGCAAAGCGCGCAAAACAACTGGGCTACGACGCCGTTCACGACACCGTTCACGAAATGGCAAAGGACGAAGCCCGTCACGGTGCGGTTTTCGCAGGACTGCTGAAAAGATATTTCAACAAGTAATCGACCCTCGCAAATCCGCGACTGATTATATCTTAAACGCTTAAAAGAAAAACGCAGACGTAAATATTGCCTGCGTTTTTTCGTTGCCTTTTTAATTAGCCGTAAATAGCCGTTATAAAAAACAGTTCGTTTTTCGACGTCAGAAACGCATACGAAAGCAAAGCGTTTCCGAGATCAGTGGCGCATATATTTTCTTCGTGAGCAATGAAAGTATCGTTCGGAGAGCCTTCAACGTACTCCGAACGTGAGGGAATCGAACGAGTAGGCTTGGATAAATCGATTTCTTTTTCCAAATCGAATTCCACCCCGTCTTCCGTTCTTCTGACGCCTTTACTGATAAGATAATCGTTTTCAATGCGCTCGACAACTGTTTTAATGCCGTCGGAGGTGGCTTCTCTGTCAATAGTGGCGAAAGTTACCTTTGCGTACAATCCGCCGTTTTTGCGGAAATATATTGCCGGCACGGCAGCCTTTACGTGGAATTTGTCGGAAGCGAAAACGAGTTTGTTATCGACTACGGTTGCGGGCAAGTCGTCAGCGGAGAAATTCAAACCCTCGATATTGAATTCGCCCACATAGTTGAAGTTATATAACGTCTTATCGACGGCGTTTCTGAATTTCTTTTCGCCGATTATCGTCGCCGAACTCGAATTAAGCAAAGATTGAATAAGTTGCGAATCGATGTGCTTTATAAAAGGATATTTTAAAGTATCGTATAATTCGGTTATATCCAGATTCTCGAGATCGTCCTGATTATTAAGAGTGTAATTATCCCAACCGACAAGCCCGAATCTGAAATAGGTTATAGGAAACGCGACTTTGTTGTTTCGAACGGTGTAGGTAATGTTATGATATTCCACGCAAAGAGTGTCGCCTTCCTGATATTCCAGATGTTTCTGACCCTTATCGTTCAGATAATAGTTTGCGTAAAAGAGGTAGGTATTTCCCGTTTTGACGGAAAGTTCCAATTCCTGCAAAGAGTCGTTGATTCTTATGCGAATCAGAGTATCCTTGCCCAGAATCGCATACGCGTTGCAGAATTGTTCGAAGCCCTTTTCCGCAAATTCTTTCAGGATATAAAACCGATTCACGATTTCCGAAGGAACGGTTGTAACGTAATCGGCAGGGTCGAATATTTTGCCGTCCGATTTCGAATCGAGGTCGTCGGAAGCAAGCAAAACCGCTTTTTCCGACGTGCCGCCGTAAGAGGAAGTCGCGCCGCCGAGTTTATCGCACATAACGGAATAAGTTGACTTAATCTCTTCGGGAGTGTACTCCGAAACGGGCGCTTCTTCGATTTCCGAATACAAATCTTCGGTTAAATCGGCGTCGGGAGTCGTGTTTTCGGACTTTGAATTGCACGACGCGAACGTGCAGAACGCCAAAGCCGCGACGATTATCAGTGAAACTATTTTTTTCATAAAATTCTCCTGATTATTTTTCTTATTATATATAGTAAGTATAGCACTATAAATTCGGATTGTCAATAAATTATCGCTATTTGAAGATAGCATATTGAAAATTCAGGGCTGCATTTCGCGTGCCGATAAATCGTAATCGAAGAATAAAAGCACTGACATAAATTTGCCTGCGTTTTTTCTTGCCTTTTTCCGCGATTGAGAGTATAATTATGCGGAGGGAGAGAGGATAATTATTTGTCTTATCTTCCCCGAACGAAAAAATACGACGGCTTAATAAAGCAAGGACGAAATAATATGAGCGAATGTACACACAATTGTTCGTCGTGCGGCAGCGACTGCTCTTCGAGAAAGAGCGAAAGCATGCTGGCACCGCTGAACCAACTCAGTAAAGTAAAAAAAGTTATCGGCGTAGTGAGCGGCAAAGGCGGCGTGGGTAAGTCCACCGTCACCTCGCTTTTAGCGTCTTTAACGGCAAAAAAAGGCAAAAAAGTCGCAATTCTCGACGCCGACATCACGGGTCCGTCCATTCCGAAAGCGTTCGGGCTTACCGAAAAAGCGTACGGAACGGAAGACAATCTGCTTCTTCCTGTCAAATCTAAGGGCGGAATACAGATTATGTCTGTCAACCTCGTTTTAGAGGACGAAACCAAGCCGGTCATCTGGCGCGGCCCCATTCTTGCAGGCGTGGTCAAGCAGTTCTGGAGCGAAACGGTATGGCAGGACGTGGACTATATGTACGTTGATATGCCTCCGGGAACGGGTGACGTACCGCTTACCGTATTCCAGAGCATACCGCTCGACGGAATAGTCATCGTCACGACTCCGCAGGACCTCGTGTCCATGATAGTGGAAAAGGCGGTCAACATGGCGAAACTCATGAACGTACCGGTGCTTGCGCTCGCGGAAAACATGTCCTATTACGCATGTCCGCATTGCGGAGAAAAACTCTATCCGTTCGGCAAGAGCAAACTCGAAGAAGAAGCGAAGAAAATCGGAGTGGATTTAATCGCGCGCATGCCGATAGATCCCTCTATAGCCGCCGCTTGCGACGAAGGCAAAGTAGAAAGCATGCAAACCGACGCTCTCGACGGCGTTCTGAATAAGATTTTCTCGCTTAAATAATGAAATTCTCATCGCTTAATCTACCTGAATTCATAATACGCGCGCTCGGAACCAAAAACATAACCGAGTGCACCGAAATACAAAAAGAAGTTATTCCGCGGCTTATTCAGGGCAAAGACGTAATAGGTCAGTCCAAAACCGGCAGCGGAAAAACTTTCGCATACGCCGTTCCGGCGGTTTCCGGCGTAGACGAGCAAAGCGGAGAAACGCAGGTGCTTGTCGTGTGTCCCACGCGCGAACTCGCGGCGCAGGTCGTAAACGAAATACGCTTTTTGAACACGTTCCGCGAGGGTTGCAAAGTCATACCGGTTTTCGGCGGAATAAATATGACTCGGCAGGTAGTCGCGCTCAAAAAGAACGCCGAAATAGTGGTCGGAACGCCCGGCAGAATAGTCGATCACTTAAAACGCCGGACGCTTAAACTCGACTCGCTTAAAATGCTGGTTCTCGACGAAGCGGACGAAATGCTGAAAATGGGCTTTAAGGAAGAAATCGAAAAAATAATCTCCAAATGCCCGACGGACAGACAGACCGCAATGTTCAGCGCGACCATGCCCGACGGAGTCAAAAAAATAGCCGAAAACTATATGCGTTCGCCCGAAATCGTCGAAATTGACGACGAAATCACTCGCTCGGTCGCTCAGTTTTACGTTAAAACAGGGCTTAAAGACAAGGATTCGACGCTTAAAAAACTCATAGCCCGTTTCTCGCCAGAACGCGCCATGGTGTTCTGCAACACCAAACGCATGGTGGAAAAACTGTCCGCAAGCCTTGCGTCGATCGGCGCGAACGTGTCCGCCATTCACGGCGACATGCCGCAAAAAGACCGTAAAGCCGCGCTCGACAAACTCAAATCGGGCGACGTTAGCCTTATGATCGCCACCGACGTAGCCGCTCGCGGAATAGACGTCGAAGGCGTGGACATCGTGTTCAACTACGACGTGCCGCAAACAGCGGAATACTACGTTCATCGCATCGGAAGAACGGGCAGAGCGGACAAAAAAGGCGTTGCGTACACGCTTATAAACACCGAGTGGGGCATGAAATGTCTTAGTGACATAATCGCCGCCACCGGCAACACGGTAGAAGAGTACGACCTCGGCGATAAAACCGAAAAAACCGAAAGAAGACGACAGACCGAGAAACGCAAAAAAGCCGAAATAAAATACGAAACCGAACACCGCGTCCCCGATTACGTCCGGAAGAGCGAACGGCTCGGCGGCGAGCGCGACTTTATCGACAGTCAAACCCGTAAATCCCCGAAAAGCGGAAAATACGAGAAAAAACAGGACTATCGGGATAAAAAATATCCGGAAAAGAAGTCTTCCGCAGGCAAAAAAGGTTATTCGGATAAAAAAGCCTATTCGGGCGATTATGGATCTCGCCCCGATCGAGGAGGAACGCGCGGAAAAACGTACGGCTACGGAAAATCGGGCGGTGTGCCGACAGATAAAAGGAAAACGGAGCGGCAGAAAAATGCCGGAGTACATAAAAACGGAGGTAAAAACAATGGAAAACGTTAAAACTTATCACGTCGAAGGAATGGCTTGCGCTCACTGCGCGGCAAGAGTGGAAAAGGCGGTTGCCGCACTCGGCGCGAAAGCGGAAGTAAATCTCGGCGAGAAGAAAGTCACCGTCACCGGAAACGTCGACGAACAAAAGGTCATAGACGCAATCACGGCGGCAGGATATAAAGCAAGCCGCGCGTAAAAACGGACTGCGCTCGAAAGCGCGGTTGGCGCGGATAAAAACGCGTTAAACGGAGAAAAAATGAAATTTTACGGAATACAGAAACTCACGCTTCTCGACTATCCCGGAAATCTTGCATGCACGCTCTTTACGGGCGGCTGCAATTTCCGCTGCCCTTTTTGCCACAACGCGCTGCTTGTCACCGAACTCGACGAAAATTACGTCATTGACGAAGAAGAAGTGCTTGCGTTCCTCGAAAAAAGAAAAGGTCGGCTGGACGGAGTGTGCGTCACGGGAGGCGAACCGCTTATAAATAAGAACATCGGCGACTTTCTCGAAAAAGTAAAGGCGCTTGGATTCAAAATAAAACTGGACACGAACGGCACCAACCCGGCTCTACTGAAAAATCTCGTCAGCCGCGGTCTTGTCGATTATGTGGCTATGGATATCAAAAACTCGCCCGAAAAATACGCCGCGACCGTCGGACTCGAAAAACTCGACATGTCGCAGGTAGAGGAGAGCGTCGCATTTTTGTTGTCGGACGCCGTCGACTACGAATTCCGAACGACCGTCACGCGTCAGTTCCACACGACGGAAGATATAGAAAAAGCCGCGCTTTTTATAAAGGGAGCAAAGCGTTATTTTTTGCAAAGTTTCGTCGACAGCGGCAACCTTATCGGCAGCGGAATAACCGGAGTGGAAAAAGAAGAAATGGAAAAAATGCAGTCGGCGGCGCAAAAATACGTCCCCGATACCCGACTACGCGGAATTTAACCGCGGTTTATAAAACAAAAAGCGCATAACGACTTTAATGTCCCGACATAATAATTTATAATGTCGCACCACACTATATTGTGTCTGTTTTGCTTGACAACAAACAATATATGGTGTATACTAATGTGCAGTGAGAACAAAAACTTCAGGAGGAAAAGTACATATGTACACCGTAGTAAAGAGAGACGGAAAGCAAGTCGATTTCGACATTGCGAAGATTAAAGACGCCATTATAAAGGCGTTCGAAGCGTGCGGAAGACAATATCACCCGGATATTATCGACTTTCTCGTGCTTAAAGTAACGTCGGAATTCGAACCCAAAATAGAAGACGGTAAAATCACCGTCGAAGCCATTCAGGACAGCGTTGAGTCCGTGCTTATAAAAGCCGGCTACGACGACGTTTCCAAGGCATACATTCTTTATAGAAAACTGCACGAAAAACTGCGTAACATCGGCACCACGATGCTCGACTATAAAGAACTTATGGACAACTACCTCAAAATCAACGACTGGAGAGTAAAGGAAAACTCCACCGTTACTTATTCGGTAGGCGGTCTTATTTTAAGCAACTCCGGCGCGATCACCGCCAACTACTGGCTCAGCGAAGTGTACGACGAAGAAATCGGCAACGCTCACAGAAACGCCGATATTCACCTTCACGATCTGTCCATGCTCACCGCGTATTGCGCGGGTTGGTCGCTCAAACAACTCATTCAGGAAGGACTGGGCGGAGTAAGCGGAAAAATCACCTCGGCACCTGCTAAGCATCTCGCAACGCTGTGCAATCAGATGGTAAACTTCCTCGGAATCATGCAGAACGAATGGGCGGGCGCGCAGGCGTTCTCGTCTTTCGATACCTATCTCGCTCCGTTCGTAAAAGCCGATAATTTAAGTTACGATCAGGTTAAAAAGTGCATCGAATCCTTCATCTACGGAGTAAATACTCCCAGCCGCTGGGGTACTCAGGCACCGTTTTCCAATATTACGCTCGACTGGGTCGTCCCGAACGACCTTGCAGAACTTAACTGCATAGTCGGCGGAAAGGAAATGCCCTTCAAGTATAAAGACTGCAAGAAGGAAATGGACATGGTCAACAAGGCGTTTATCGAAATCATGATAGACGGCGACGCGCACGGCAGAGGATTCCAATACCCCATCCCGACCTATTCCATAACCAAAACGTTCGACTGGTCGGACACCGAAAACAACAAACTGCTGTTCGAAATGGCTGCGAAATACGGCACTCCGTACTTCTCCAACTACATAAACAGCGATATGGAGCCCAGCGACGTCCGCAGTATGTGCTGCAGACTGCGTCTCGACCTTCGCGAACTGCGTAAAAAATCGGGCGGCTACTTCGGAAGCGGCGAAAGCACCGGATCGGTGGGCGTCGTAACCATCAACATGCCCCGTATCGCATACCTCGCGAGCGACGAAAAGGACTTCTACGCTCGTCTGGATAAAATGATGGACATCTCCGCGCGTTCGCTCAAAATCAAGCGTAACGTGCTTACCAAACTGCTCGAAAACGGACTGTATCCGTACACCAAACGCTATCTCGGAACGTTCAACAACCACTTCTCGACCATCGGTCTCGTGGGCATGAACGAAGCGTGCCTCAACGCCAAATGGATAAGAAAAGACTTAACGCACAAAGAGGCTCAGGACTTTACCGCGGAAGTGCTCAACCATATGAGAACTCGTTTAAGCGACTATCAGGAAGAGTACGGCGACCTTTACAACCTCGAAGCGACTCCTGCAGAGTCCACCGCGTATCGTCTTGCCCGTCACGACGTCAAACGCTTCCCCGATATCATCACCGCGGCAAAGGAGCCGGGCGACACGCCTTATTACACCAACAGTTCGCACCTGCCCGTCGGCTACACCGAAGACGTTTTCTCGGCGCTCGATATTCAGGACAAACTGCAGACTCTGTACACGTCCGGAACGGTTTTCCACGCCTTCCTCGGCGAACGTCTGCCCGACTGGAAAGCGGCTGCAAACCTCGTCCGTAAAGTCGCCGAAAACTATTCGCTGCCCTATTACACGCTGTCGCCGACCTATTCGGTATGCAAAAACCACGGCTACATCGCAGGCGAACACTACAAATGCCCCAAGTGCGGCGAAGTTACCGAAGTGTACAGCCGTATAACCGGCTACTATCGCCCCGTTCAGAACTGGAACGTCGGCAAAACGCAGGAATTCAAGGACAGAAAGACTTACGATATCGGCAGATCGCATTTAACTCACGATATTCACAAGGAAGAAAACTGCTCGTGCTGCACCGACAACGTTCCCAACGGCACCGACAAGGACGTAATCGAAAACGCTACCTATCTTTTCGCGACCACCACTTGCCCCAACTGCAAAATAGCGTGCGGAATTCTGGACAAAGCAGGCGTTAAATACGAAAAAATCTACGCAAACGAAAAGCCCGAACTTGCAAAGCACTACGGAATAATGCAGGCGCCCACGCTGGTCGTCATCGAAAACGGCAACGTAAGCAAGTATGCAGGCGTTTCGGACATCAAAAAACATTTAGGTTTATAATAATGTACGACGTAATAACTATCGGCGGAGGTCCTGCGGGACTAACCGCCGCGGTATACGCTCTCCGCGCAGGCAAAAGCGTGCTTGTAATCGAAAAACAGACTTTCGGCGGTCAGATAACCTTCTCGCCCAAAGTGGAGAACATCCCCGGTTTTACCGAAATTTCGGGCAATGAATTTGCCGAAAAACTGGTCGATCAGGCAATGGCTCAGGGCGCAGAATTCGAGATGCAGGAAGTTCTGTCGGTCGAGAAAACGGACGAAGGTTTTCTGGTTAAGACGGACGGCGGCGACTTCGAGGGCAAAACGATAATCGTAGCCACCGGAGCGAAACACCGCACGCTCGGACTGGACAACGAAGAGCGGCTTATAGGTAACGGAATATCTTTCTGCGCCGTTTGCGACGGAGCGTTCTTTAAAGACCGCGACGTGGGCGTGGTAGGCGGAGGTAATTCCGCTCTGCAGGAAGCGCTTCTGCTGTCCGAAACGAGCAAAACCGTGCATGTGTTCCAGAACCTCGACTTCTTCACGGGCGAAGAAAAACTCGTTCGTCAGTTGCAGGCAAAGAAGAACGTAATCGTGCATTTCGGTTGCGCCGTCACGGGCTACGAGGGCGAAAACACGCTTACGGGCGTGAAGGTAAAGCAGGGCGACGAAGAGAAAGTCTATCCTCTCGACGGCTTGTTCCTTGCGGTCGGACTTGTGCCGCAAAACGAGCGTTTTTCGGGCGTTATCGGCTTGGACGAGCGCGGATACGCACTTTCGACCGACGACGTTATGACTGCGACGCCGGGAGTGTTCGTTGCAGGCGACTGCCGCAAAAAGAAAATTCGTCAGGTAGCCACAGCCGCGTCGGACGGAGCGATCGCCGCTCTTGCCGCATGCGACTATATCGACAAAAAATAAAAATGTTAAGCGTGGAGCAAAATCCGCGCTTAATTTTGACTAATACGGAGAAAAAATGTTTAACGACGATTATTTCGATATGTCCGCGCCGCGCGCAAAACAGACCGTTCCGATCGACAGAGTAATAGCAAGACTGGACGAACTCGAAGGAAAACGCGACTACGACGGCGCCGAAAAGCACCTTTTATACTGGCTCAGAGAAGCCGAAAGCGTTCGCGACGAACGCGGTAAGTTTGCCGTGCTCGACGAACTCATGGGCTTATACCGTAAGGAAGGCAAGCGTAACGAGGCGATTGACGCCGCCGGGCGCGCTCTCGAAACGGGTGCCGCTCTGCGCCTTCAGGGCACCGAATCGTTCGCAACCGCCGAACTTAACGCCGCCACCGTTTATAAAGCGTTCGGCGAAAACGAAAAAGCCGAAAAACTGTTCGAAAGCGCAGCCGGAACGCTCGAAAAGGTGCTTAGCAAAAATCACCCGAAGTTAGGCGGCTTGTACAACAACGCCGCGCTCAACTTAACCGACCTTAATCGTTTCGACGAAGCGGAAGCGGCTTATAAAAAAGCCATGGAAATAATGCTTAAAAACGAGTACGGCGAACTCGAAGCGGCTATTTCGTGGCTCAACCTCGCAAATCTTTACGAAAAACGCGACGGACTCGAAAACGCCGACGCGAAAATCTCGGACTGCCTTATAAAAGCGCAAAAACTGCTTTTATCTCCCGGTATTCCGAGGAACGGCTACTACGCGTTCGTGTGCGAGAAGTGCGCGCCCACGTTCAATTACTACGGCAGATTCGTTTTCGCAGAAGAACTGAAAGAAACGGCGGAAGAAATTTATGAACGGAATAGAACTTAGCCGCGCGTTCTACCGCGAATACGGCGAACCCATGCTGAAAGAAAAATTCGGCGGCATCATGAACGAAATCGCCGTCGGAGTATGCGGAAGCGGATCGGACAGTTTCGGTTTCGACGACGAAATCTCGCGCGATCACGACTTCGAAGCCGGCTTTATCGTGTTTTTGCCCGGCGAGGACGTCGTGTCACGTCGCGACGAATTCCTGCTCGAGCGTGCCTACAACGCGCTTCCGTCCGAGTTTAACGGAGTAAAGCGTGCGAATATAAGCCCTGTCGGCGGCAACAGGAGAGGCGTTATGCGCTACGCCGACTTTTTCGAAAGCAAAACGGGCTTTCCGGACGGCAATCTTTCGATTGAGGCGTGGCTGCGTATTCCCGAAAACTATCTGTTCGAAGCGGTTTGCGGAGAAATCTTTTTCGACGGATCCGGCGAAGTCACCGCGATAAGAGAAAAACTGCGCCGCATGCCCGAGGACGCCGTGCTTAAACGCCTTGCCGGCAACTTTCTCGTCATGAACCAATCGGGTCAGTACAACTATGCTCGTTGCGTGCGCAGAGGCGCGAGCGGAGCGGCTCAACTCGCGCTTTACGAATTCGTAAAAGCCGCGATAAACTGCGCTTTTCTGCTCGAAAACGAGTACTGCCCGTATTACAAATGGGCTTTCCGCGCGCTTAAAAATCTGCCGCTCGGAAAAAGCGTAGCGGACACTCTCGAAACGCTGATTTCAGCCGATAATTCGCCCGAAAATTTTGCTTTGAAGCAAGCCGGAATCGAGCGCGTTTGCGGCGTTCTCGCTGAGGCGGCAACCGAGCGAAAAAACTTGTCTCCCGTGAAAACGAACGACACCGAGCGGCTTGCGTACGCGCTTAACGACCGCATCTCGTCCGCAAACGTACGCAATCTCGACGTATTCTATTGCGTGTAAAATTCATCCCGAAAACCGCGGCGACGGATTTTTGTTCATTTGCGACCTCAGCCTTTTTTAAGCAGTTTGTCGTCGTAAACGTAGCAAAGTCCGTCGTTTTCTTTTTTTCTTTTAATCGCAATCCCGATAAGCGTTTCCAGTGTTTCGCGCTTGCTTCTTTCGGGGAAGAGGTAGAGGGCAAGACTGCCGGGAATGGTGTTGATCTCGTTGACGTACAGTTTTCCCGTGTCGTTGTCCAAAAGAAAATCCACTCTTGCGACGCCGCTTGCGCCCACCGATTCGAACGCGCGCACGGCAAGCGAGCGCACTTTTTCGGTCAAAGCGTCGTCGATAGCGGCGGGGAATTCGCGCCCCGAGCCGTTTTTCGCTTTGCCGTGATACTTTTCGTCGTAAGTCAAAAATTCGGAAAAGGAAGTGGGCTTTTCGGGAAGACTGGCTTCCGACCGTTTGCCGTCGCCGATTACCGCGCAGTTCAATTCCGTAAAGTTTACGAGTGCGCGCTCGACCACCGCTTTGCCGTCCCACATAAACGCGCCGTCCAGTGCCGAAATAAGTTCGCTCTCGTCGTGGCACACGCCGATTCCGATGCTGCTTCCGGCATGCGCCGGCTTGACTATAACCGGAAATCCGAGCGAAAATTTAATTTTCCGGATCGCGTTTTCTCTGTTCTCGCTTAGCGACACCGTAACGCATTTAAGTACGGGAATTTTGTCCGCGCGGAACAACTTTTTCATCATCTGCTTATCCATGCCTGCCGCGCTTGCAAAAACGTCGCCGCCGGTATAGGGTATGCCGCACAGTTCCATAAGTCCCTGAATGGTTCCGTCCTCGCCGTTCCTGCCGTGCAGACACAAAACGGCGCAGTCGATGCGCACTTTTTTAAGTCCAAGCCCGAAATGAAGCCTGTCGTCGCCCGGACGAACGCAAACTCGTCTGCCGCCCGGATCTCCGCGAAACACGTCCACGTCGAAAAATGCCTTGCTCGTTTTCCACACGCCCTTTCTCGTAACGTAAACGCAGTACACGTTGTTACCCTTGCCTGCAAGCACGTTGGCAACCTGCACGCCCGTGGCGACGCTTATGTTATGCTCGCAACTTCTTCCGCCGAAAATAACGGCAACGTTCATAATATTCCTCCGAAAAAACGCTGTTCCGTAAATTATATGCGGCGCGGCTCCCCGAAGTTACGACGCGTTTCGGCAAAGTCTAATAAAAAACTCCCCTCGGCAATTGCCGGGAGGAGGAAGATTTCGTTCATCTGTTGTTTATTTCGAGGGCGCGAATATCGTAAGCCCGTTCTCGACTACCTCGCAGTCGAACGCGAGATTGTCGTATATTTCGCCGTCCAGTTCTACTTTGGCGTCGCTTTCTACGCGCACCTTTTTGCAGCGAATGTGCGTCGTGATGGGCAAGTCCATGTGCTTGCCTTTGACGAATTTGGGCAGAACTTTCATGACTTTACAGTTTTCGGGCATCTGCATGACGATGACGTCCAGAAATCCGTCGTCTATTTTCGAAACGGGGGAGAGACGTATGTTTCCGCCGAAAGCAAGACCGTTGCACACTCCGACCATTATGCATCCGACCTTAAACGGCTGCGAGTCGTCGCAAGTCACGGTTGCGTTGCAAGGAATCATATGATTGAGCCAGTACACGAGCGAACCTAAATAACTCAGTCCGCTTTTCGAATAGGCAAGTTCGAGAACTTTTACGTCAAGACCGGTGCCGGCTACGTTAAGGCAGCGTTTGTCGCTTACTTTGATGAAGTCGATTTTTTTCGTGTTGCCGGCAAGTATGTCTTTAAGCGCTTTTACGGGATTGAGCGAAAAGCCTGCCGCGCGCGTAAAGTCGTTGCCTCTACCTGCAGGGATAAAGCCCATTACGGTGTGTTCGAGATCCGCAATGCCGTTCAAGACGTCGTGAAACGTTCCGTCGCCGCCCATAGCGATGACCGTGCCGCCGTTTTTGGTGACGTCGCGCGCTATCTCGGTCGCATGCCCTTTGTAGTTCGTGACGTACAGTGTGTAATCTATAGAATTGTCGGCGCAGTAGGCGGTGACTTTTTTAAGCGATTTCAGTCCCAGTCCTTTACCGCTCCGTATGTTGGCAATAATGTTTATCATAGTCAATATTATAACTTAAAATCAAGCAAAAATCAATTGTTTCGAACATCTAAATGTCAAAAAAACGCGCAAATTTTCGAAAAAAAGAAAATTGAGAACCAAAAAGGAAAAACGGGCGAATTTTGTTGCATTATTTCGATAATTATGCTAAAATAATCGACGTGGAAATAAATATACCTGAAAGCTTAATAAAATTGAGCAGCATGTCCGCGATGCCCATCTATGTGGTAGGCGGCTTCGTTCGCAACAAGATAGCGGGACTGGGGGAAACCGACATCGATATTTCCGGACCCGCCGTCGCCGACGCACTGGGGCTGAGCAAACGCTATCGCACCGAGGTTATCAACTATAAACTCGGCACCGTGGTTATCAAGTATAACGAAGATAAATTCGAGTATACTCCTTTTCGCGTGGAAAAATATGCCGAAGGAGGCGGACATTCTCCCGTTTCGGTAATGTTCACCACCGATATCAACAAAGACGCTCTGCGCCGCGATTTTACCTGCAACGCCGTCTATTACGACATAAAAAACGATAAAATCATCGATCCTTTGGGCGGAATAGCGGATATACAACACAAACTTCTGCGCGCGCACGACCCCAAACGCATATTCGCGAGCGACGGACTGCGCGTTCTTCGCATGGTGCGTATCGCGTGCGAAACGGGCTTCAAAATCGACGCGGAAACGGCGAAAGCGGCAAAAGCCAACGTCGAACTGCTTAAAGACATATCGGTCGAGCGCCGCCGCGACGAACTCGTTAAAATTCTGCTCGCCGACACAAAAAACAACATCCCCAACGCCCAATACCGCGCGCTTCGCCTGCTCAATCAGATAGGCGCGCTCAAATATCTCGTGCCGCAACTGGAAGATCAGGCAGGACTGGAACAAAACCACGAATACCATAAATACGACGTTCTGGAACACACTTTCCAGTGCGTGCGTTTCGCTCCGCCCGACGTCCGCCTTGCCGCGCTCATGCACGACATAGGCAAGCCCTATTGTGTCAAAAAATTCGGCAACATGCACGGTCACGAAAAAGTTTCGGAAAACATCGTCCGCTATACGTTCGGAGAATACGGACTGCGTTTCCCGAACTCGGTCATCGACGAGGTCGCATGGCTTTGCGCCAATCATATGTACGACCGCGACGGCAAAACCAAGGATGCGAAAGTGCGCCTTTTCGTTGCGAAAAACTTCGATATGATCGATAAACTGGTCGAACTCATAAACGCCGACCGCCTCGCAACCGGGCTGGTCACCGAAAACCCCGAGCATCGCCTGCTTAAAGTCAAACGCCAATTGATAGAAGAGGGCGCGCCGCTCAAAGTCACCGACCTCGTGGTCAGCGGCAGCCGCATGATACTCGAGGGTATTCAGCCGGTAAAAATAGGTGCGCTTCTCGAAAAACTGTGGCGCGAATGTGTGATAAATCCCAAACTCAACAACGAGGATTGGCTAGTCGCGCAGATTAAAAAGCACGCCGACGAAGGCATGCAAGGAGAATAAATAATACTATGGAACTAAAAGGACTTAAAGCCGATTTTCTCGGCGACAGCATAACCGAAGGAGTGGGTGCTTCTTCGATAGATAAAGTGTGGTGGAAAGTACTCGAAAAAGAAACCGGCATCGTCGCTCGCGGTTACGGCGTGGGTGGAACCAGAATCGCCCGTCAGCAGTCGGCTTCGGCAAACGAGCGCTGGGATCACGATTTCAACGAGCGTATGCTCGAAATGGATAAAGACGCGGATATTATCGGCGTTTTCGGCGGCACCAACGACTACGGTCACGGCGACGCTCCGGTCGGCGGTATAGACGACGCGACGGTCGATACGTTCTACGGCGCGCTCAATCATATGTACACATATCTTATCGAAACCTATCCCAAGGCGTTCATTTTCGTTATGACTCCGCTTCATCGTACCAACGAAACGCGCAACACCGGCGACGGCTATAAAAAGCCCTCGCGCACACTTAAAGGTTACGTTGACGCTATAAGAGAAGTAGCCGAAAAATACTCGCTGCCCGTGCTCGATCTGTACTCAAACAGCGGCATTTATCCCGAGAACGAAATTAGCCGCGAAACATGGACCGCTGACGGACTTCATCCCAACGACGCCGGCTACAAAAAAATCGCCGGAATGGTGAAAAAGTTCCTCGAAAATTCGTACTACGAAAAAGACTGAAAATAAATCCATAAGGAGTTAATATATATATGAGTATCGTTACTATTATCGGATCGGGAATGATGGGCTCCGCGCTCGCTTTTCCCGCACGCGAAAACGGACATGAAGTTCGCCTTGTCGGCACTCCGCTCGACAGAGAAATAATCGACGCTTGTCGCAAGACCGACCGTCATCCCAAGTTCGAGTACGACTTCCCCAAGGGAATCAAGTACTATCAGATCGAAGAAGTAAAAGAGGCTATCGAAGGCTCGACCTTCATCATCTGCGGCGTAAGTTCGTTCGGCGTGGACTGGTTCGGCGAAAATATCCTGCCGATAATCCCGGCAAACATCCCCGTTTTGTCGGTCACCAAAGGACTTATCGAGGACGAAGAGGGCAACCTCATCTGCTACCCCGAGTACTGGAAACGCATGCTTAAAAAGAAAGGAATAGAGCGCGAAGTGTTCGCAATCGGCGGACCTTGCACCAGTTACGAACTCGTGTTCCACGATCAGTCGTGCGTCACTTTCTGCGGTAAAGACGTGGATATTCTCAACATGATGCGCGACACCATGAAAACCGACTACTATCACATTTCGATCTCTACCGACGTCATGGGCGTCGAGAGTGCCGTGGCTCTTAAAAACGGCTATGCGCTCGGAATCGCGCTCACCGTGGGTATCAATCAGAAAGAACACGGCGAGGACAGTATTCTGCACTACAATTCGCAGGCAGGCGCGTTCGGTCAGGGCGTAAAAGAAATGCGCAAACTCATAACGCTGCTCGGCGGAGCGGAGGACAATATCGTTCTCGGAGCCGGCGACCTCTACGTCACCGTATACGGCGGCAGAACTCGTCTTATCGGAATACTGCTCGGCAGAGGCATCCCCTTCGACGAGTGCATGAACCGTCTTAAAGGAGTCACGCTCGAATCGCTCGTGGTTGCGACCCGCGTCGCCCATGCGGTCAAGAATTGGGCAAAACAGGGCAAACTCGACCTTAAAGATTTCCCGCTTCTCATGTGCGTTGACGGCATAATAAACGAGGGTAAGCCTGCCGTTCTGCCTTGGGACAGTTTTATCACCGACAATATTTAACGAAAGCAGGAATCGCGAAAAAACGATTTTTCAAACGGTTACGGATTTTTTCCGTAGCCGTTTTTTGTTAAAAACAGGACAAAGTTGCGTTGTAAAGAGAAAGAAAAAGACAATATTTTCTTTGACAAAACGGAGTAAAGCGTTGTATAATATAAAAAATCCAAACAGGAAAACACGGAGGAAATTATGAAAAAAACGCAGCCTTTCGTGGGGGTGGCATACTATCCCGAGGCGTGGGATCGCACGGAGATGATTAAAGATCTCGACAACATGGTGCGTTACGGAATAAAAGCCGTGCGCGTTGCCGAATTCGCCTGGAAAACCATGGAACCCGAGGACGGAAAGTTCGATTTTTCGCTGTTCCGCGAAATGACCGACGAGTGCAATAAGCGCGGTATATACGTCATTTTCGGAACGCCCGGAGCATGTCCGCCCCGCTGGCTTGCCGAGAAATACCCCGATATTTACGTAAAGCACTACGACGGCAGCCCGAACGGCATCGGAGCGCGCCGCGACTGTTGCTTCAATAACGAGCATTATAAATTCTACACCGACAGAATAACCGAGCGGATGGCAAAGGAATTCGGTTGCGACGAAAACGTTATCGGCTGGCAGATAGACAACGAAATAGACGCAAGAAAAGCAGATATCGGTTGTGTCTGTCCCGACTGCGTAAAAGTCTTTCAAAGTTGGTGCCGTGATCGTTTCGGCGGCGACGTCGAAGCCTTCAACAAGGAGATCGACACCGGCGTATTTTCCACGAAATACGACGATTTTTCGCAACTCGAAGCGCCTCGCTTCAAGCAGTGGACAAGCCCCGCTCTCAAAGCGTTGTGGCTGCAATGCAAGCACGACACCGCAATCGAATACATCGTCCGTCAGCGCGAAATCATAAAAAAATATTCCGATAAACCCGTCGGAACGGACACCATGCCCACCTATCACGCTCTTTCGTATGAGGGAGTGGGAAAAACGATGGATATAATACAGTTCAATCAGTATTCGCACGGAGCGGGCTACGCTAAAGTGGAAACCTGGTTCAACTTTATGTACAATATAAAGAAAAAGCCCTTCTGGCTCACCGAAACGTCTACTTGCTGGAACGGCGATGTACGCTCAAACTATATGCGCGCTCGCGGATTCGTCGAAATGAACGGCTGGCTCGCGCTTATGAACGGCGCCGAGAGCGTCAACTACTGGTTGTGGCGCACGCACTACGGCTCGCACGAACTCATGCACGGCTCGGTTATCGAGAGCAACGGAAGAGATCGCCACGTCATGGGCGAAGTGATGAAATTCACGTCCGACGTCAAAAAGAACGCCGATGTAATTTCGGATACCGCTCCGATAAACAGCGGACTTGCGATAATGCGTTCGTGTCAGTCCGAAACCGAGTTCTATTGCCAGCCGATGTATGAGTTGAACGGTAAAAAATTCGATTATCGCGAATTTATATCTCAATATGTCGAATTGCCGCTCATGCGCGCCCGCCTTATGCCTGCGATTATTTCCGCAGCCACCGATTTTCAGGACAAAAAAGTGCTTTTAACGCCCTTTATAACCTGCCTTGAAAACGATAACCTCTCGGAGCGCATCCTCTCGTGGGTGAAAGAGGGCGGAACCTGGATAACCGGACCTCTAACCGATATAAGAACCGCCGCTCATTCCAAGTACACCGAGTCCGCCACCGGAATAACCGAAAAAGCCGCTGACGTAACCGTTCAATTCACCACGCCTGCATATGATCCGAGCGATCCGGCATACGTCGAAATCGGACTTAATTATTCGGGCGCGAGCGTCAAAGCCGAGCAACTTTGCTTCGATGCGATAACGCCGGGCAAAACCGCTCAAACGCTGATGACGTACGAAAACGAAAGTTATTTCGACGGATATTCCGCGGTAACGCAAACGCCGTACGGAAAGGGCAAAATAGTCGTTCTCGGCTGTCTGCCGGCAGAAGCCGCGCTCACGGCGCTGTGCAGGAACCTGTGCGAAGAGAAAAACATTCTGCCCGTCTGCGAGGCGAGCCGTAATCTTTCGGTCGTCAAAAGAGAAGGCGCGGCAGGCACCGTTTACGCGGTCGTCGAAACCGAGTATAAAAAAGGTTTGTTCGTCTGTCCGAGTAAGGCAACCGACCGTCTGTCGGGCAAATCGTACGAAGAAGGCGAACAAATCGAAGTCAAACCATACGGAGTAATGCTGCTCGAAAAGATATAAATTGTTTTTACAAAAGAGAACGTGTATATTAAAACTTGACTTTTTCGCCTGAATTTGATACAATAATAAATAAGCGTTCCGATGCAGTCGCATGTGCCGCGTCGGAGCGTTTTTTAAGAAAACCGAGCGCGTTCGCGGGTATAAAAACGAAGCCGCGTAATAAGGAGGCATCATGAACTTTTTCGATAAATTAGGACAATACGACCCCGAAGTATACACGGCGGTAAACGACGAACTTAATCGTCAGCGCGCAAACATCGAACTTATAGCATCGGAAAACATAGTGTCGGAAGCGGTGCTGCTTGCAGCCGGCACGGTGCTTACCAACAAATACGCCGAGGGCTACCCCGGAAGAAGATATTACGGCGGCTGCGAATATGTGGACGTCGTCGAAAACATAGCCATCGAAAGAGCGAAAAAACTGTTCGGAGCGGAACATGCCAACGTTCAGCCTCATTCGGGGGCAAACGCCAATCTTGCGGTGTTTTTCGCGCTGCTCAATCCCGGCGACACGGTCATGGGACTGAGCCTTGCTCACGGCGGACATTTGTCGCACGGCTCGCCGGTCAACATATCGGGTAAATACTTCAACGTCGTCTCTTACGGACTCGATCCCGAAAGCGAAACCATCGACTACGAAGCGATAGAAAGGGAAGCACACGCGTGTAAACCCAAAATGATAATCGCCGGCGCGAGCGCGTATTCGAGAAGCATCGACTTTGCAGCCGTCAGAAAGATATGCGACGAGGTGGGGGCGTACTTCATGGTGGATATGGCTCACATAGCCGGGCTCGTAGCGGCAGGACTGCACGAAAACCCCGTTCCGTACGCAGACGTCGTCACGACCACGACGCACAAAACGCTGCGCGGTCCTCGCGGCGGACTTATTCTCTGCAAAAAAGAACTCGCGCCCTTGATAGACAAAGCCGTGTTCCCGGGAACGCAAGGCGGACCTTTGATGCACATAATCGCCGCAAAAGCGGTCGCGTTCGGCGAAGCGCTCAAGCCCGAATTCGTCACCTATCAGAAAAACATAGTCGAAAACGCGCAAACGCTGTGCGAGTGCCTTAAAAAAGAGGGCTTCCGCATAGTTTCGGGCGGCACCGACAATCACCTTATGCTCATCGATCTGCGCCCGTTCGGCGTTACCGGCAAAGAAATGGAACGGAGGCTGGACGAAGTGCATATCACGGTAAATAAAAACGCAATCCCCGGCGATCCCGAAAAGCCGAGCGTCACCAGCGGCATACGCGTCGGAACGCCTGCCGTCACCACGCGCGGATTCGGTAAAGAAGAAATGCGCCTTATCGCGCGCTGGATGAAAGAGGTCGCCTGCGACTTCGAAAAAGACAAGGAAAGAATCAAAAAGGAAGTCGGGCAGTTATGCGCCCGTTTCCCGATTTACGAAAACTGATTACCGGGCAGAAAAATCACGCCCTCAGGAGGTCGAAACCGTGAAATATCTCACCGACATCGAAATAGCGCAGAACTATAAAATGCAGCCGATAACCGAAATAGCCGCTAAAATCGGCATAAACGAAGAGTACGTCGAGCAGTACGGCAAGTACAAGGCTAAAATCGACGATAAATGGCTGCGCGACTGCGACGAAAAGGACGGAAAACTCGTTCTCGTCACCGCAATCACGCCCACGCCTGCCGGCGAAGGCAAAACTACCACGACCATCGGACTCAGCGACGCCATGAACCTCATCGGCAAGAAAACGGCTGTCGCCCTTCGCGAGCCGTCGCTCGGACCCGTGTTCGGAATAAAAGGCGGAGCGGCAGGCGGCGGATATTCGCAAGTCGTGCCGATGGAGGACATAAACCTGCATTTTACCGGCGATTTTCACGCGATAGGAGCAGCGAACAATCTGCTTGCGGCAATGCTCGACAATCACATCTATCAGGGAAACGCGCTCGGTATCGACCCTAGAAAAATCACCTGGAAACGCTGCGTGGACATGAACGACCGCCAACTGCGCTTCGTTGTGGACGGTCTGGGCGGCAAGACTAACGGAGTCCCGCGCGAGGACGGCTACGATATTACCGTCGCGTCCGAAATAATGGCGGTATTCTGCCTTGCAAGCGACATGCGCGACCTTAAAGAGCGGCTCGGAAGAATAGTCGTTGCCTATACCTACGACGATAAGCCGGTCACCGCACGCGACCTTAAAGCGGTTGGAGCGATGGCAGCCCTACTTAAAGACGCGATAAAGCCCAACCTCGTGCAAACTCTCGGCGGAACGCCTGCGTTCGTGCACGGCGGACCGTTTGCCAACATCGCTCACGGCTGCAACTCGGTTATTGCTACGCGTATGGCGCTCAAAGCCGCCGACTACGCCGTAACCGAAGCCGGATTCGGCGCCGACCTCGGAGCGGAAAAATTTCTAGATATCAAGTGCCGCGCGGCAGGATTAAAACCCGACGCCGTCGTGCTTGTCGCCACCGTCCGTGCGCTCAAAATGCACGGAGGAGCAAATAAAGCCGATCTTGCCCGTGAGGATCTCGACGCTCTCGAAAAGGGACTGCCGAACCTTATGCGCCATCTCGATAACATAACGAACGTTTATCGTCTGCCCTGCGTGGTTGCGATAAACCGATTCCCCACCGATACCGACGCGGAAATTCGCGCGGTCATCGAAAAATGCAAAGCGGCAGGCGTGAACGTTCGTCTGTCCACCGTGTGGGCGGACGGCGGCAAAGGCGGAGTCGAACTCGCCGAAGAGGTCGTTCGTCTGTGCGAAAAGAAAAACGATTTCACTTTCGCCTACGACCTTAGCGGAGGAATAAAAAACCGCATCGAAACGCTGGTTAAAAGAATATATCGCGGCAGCGGAATAAACGTAAGCAAAGCCGCCGAAAAACAGATCGAATCGCTCGAAAAGCAGGGCTACGGCAACCTGCCCGTCTGCGTTGCGAAAACGCAGTACAGTTTTTCCGACGACCCGACTCTTATTTGCGCGCCCGAAAACTTCACCGTAAACGTCAAAAACGTCAAGGTGTCCTCGGGAGCCGGCTTTATAGTCGTCCTCACCGGCGACGTCATGACCATGCCGGGGCTTCCCAAAGTCCCTGCCGCCGAGAACATCGACGTGGACGAAAACGGCAGAATAAGCGGCTTGTTCTGATATTCGGAGCAAACAAAAAACAATTTTCAGCAAAAAAAACAGCACTTGAAAGATGACGTTTCCGGTGCTGTTTTTCTTTGTTTTTGGCAAAAAAATGTTCATCGAATAATCTATTCGGTGAACACATTCCATATCATATAATACCACAAATAGGTTTTTATTGTCAATTAAATTTATTCAATGTTTGATAGAATTATCAAAAAGCCGCTTTTAATCGGGCTAAATAAGCAGTTTGTTCACCGAATAGATTAGTTTATGAACAAATAAAAAAGTCGCGGTGTATGCAAATACTAAAAAAGGAGTAGTAAAAATATGAAAAAACTGCTTAAAAGCAAGACTTTTCTGGGCGCGATACTCAGCATCGCTCTTTGTATGAGTCTTATTGCCGGTGCGACGTTCGCAATTTTTACGAGTGAAGCAAAGACCAATATCGTTGTCAAAAGCGGTAAAGTAGACGTTGTCGCGACGGTCAACAATATCAAGTTGTACTCGCATGAAAACATCGACGTGAAAACCGGGGAAGGCACGAAAAAAGATCTCGAAGGCATGACCTTCCTTACCGGCGGAACCGCCGAGTACAGTAACGGCACTTTCACCCTTGACAAAATCGTCCCGGGCGACGGCGTGACTTTCGACATTAAGGTTACCAACAATTCCAACGTTGACAGCAAATATCGCGTAGTCGTTTCCAACGCAACCGAAGGCAGCGATTTATCGGATCAACTCGAAATCAAGGTAAACAACGGCACCTGGGGCGTGTGGAACGACCTTGCTGCCGGTGAAGAAATCCCTGCAATTCCCGTTTCTATCGAACTTCCTGCTTCGGTTGGCGATAAATGGCAGGATAAAACCATTAAGTTTGCCGTAACCGTAGAGGCTGTTCAGGGCAACGCCGCAGTCGTAGACGAATATCCCGTAACTGCCGCAACCGCCGTAACCGTTAACGAGGACAACACTACTGCAGAGGAAACGATAATCGCCTCTGCCGGCAAAGTCGGCTTGCTTAACGTTGCAAAGGCAACCGTTCCTTCGGGCGCAAAGGTAGAAGAGGGCGCAACCAAACTCGAACTGAGCGTTAAAAAGACTACGGTTCCCGCTAATTTCACGGTTGAAATTACGCAGAACGAACCTAAGGCGCTGAATATTCACATGGAAGGTCTTGCTTCTGATAACGATCAACTTGTAAAAGTTGAATTCCTTATCGAAAAAGGTCTGTCGCTCGTCGAAATCGATCATAGCGGTAGAAAAATGAGCCGTTGCAGCGCGATGAAATGGCTTGACGAGGATCAGGAATTCTATTACGATGCAGCCACCGGTCTTGTTACCATGCTCACGAAAAACTTCTCGACGTTTACTTATACGTCCGATAAGTTCCAGTGGGATAACAAAAAAGCCGATGGATACGCAACTCCCGTCGACGCCGAAAACAAGGTTATAACCGTGGCTTCGGCTGCAGAACTTGCTCTGTTCAAATATCAGGTCACCGACGAAAAAGTAGATTACAACGGCTACACGCTTAACATAACCGAAGATATCGATTTAGGTGCCGGTTTCTGGCGTCCTATTAACCCTGTAAATAACCTTACTATCAACGGTAACGGTCATACCATTAGCAACTTGCTTGTTCGTTCTTATTTCCTTTATAGCGGCGGTTCGGCTTACGGCTTTGCTTTTATCGGTAACGCAAAAGGAACGCTTACGATAAAGGATCTGGCTTTTGACGGAGCCGATGTAGCAATGGGAAAAGGCTATGAAAAAAGTTTTGTCGGCAACGTTGGCGGCGTAGTGGTTGCTTATACTTACGGAACGACCCTGTTCGAAAACGTAAGCGTTATCGGCAGCAAAGTGTACGGCTACGGAAAACTCGGTTGCTTGCTCGGTATGGGTGCAACTCCCGGCGTGAGCGTAACGTTTAAAAACTGCGTTTCCAGGGATAACACCATTTACGGCGGATATAACCTCGGCGGTCTTGCCGGTAATATTCAGCGTAAAGACGGCGTAGACAATGCAAAAGTCGAAAACTGCACCGTTGAAAACATAACCGTAAATTACGATCCGAAAGCAAAGTTTATCGACCTCGAAAACGTTAACGCTACTTATAAGAGCAACGATAAATCCGACGGAGAAGACGTAGTAAGAACTGTTTCCGGCAAATGGTTGGTTCGTAACGGTTACTTCTGGGGAACTTATGGCGATTATTATGTTTCCTACGGCAATAGCAGTTACGATGCTCCCGTTGAAGGTTATACCGAAAAAATTGCCAACAGCGAGTATTTCGTAAACAAATAATCGGACGAAAAATTCAAATCTAATAACGGTAAAAAATACCCACCCGATATGCAGGGTGGGTATTTTTCTGTTTATTTTTTTACTTTTTGTTCGTACTGCCGAAGCCGCCGTTCCGCTCAGCGGTGGCGTCGTCGTCGATCGTTTTGAAAAACTGCACGATAATGCCTTGCGCGAACGCCTCGCCTTTTTTCACCGAAAGCGTCTTGTTTTCCTTCGAATCGTTGGTGATTT
Source organism: uncultured Clostridia bacterium (assembly GCA_934229275.1). Classification (GTDB taxonomy): domain Bacteria; phylum Bacillota; class Clostridia; order Christensenellales; family Pumilibacteraceae; genus Neoclostridium. The sequence goes on from CAKQDN010000020.1 coordinate 28,498, forward strand.
TGATAAAAATATGCCCTTCGTTATCCGAACCCGAATAGTCCGCGTCCACGACGCCCAGCGTGTTGTCCAGTTGCAGGCGGTACTTAAATCCGAGTCCGCTTCTCGGCGCGATTAACAGCACTTTGTCGTCGTCCAGAAGAACGCGTATTCCGGTCGGAACTTTAACGCTTTCGCCGGCAGTAAGCGAAAAGTTGAACGGCGAAAAAAAGTCGTAGCCCGCGCTGTTTTTCGTGGCGCGCCGCGGCAGTTTTACGTCCTCATATCCGCATTTGTCCGACATGTCGAGCGAAAAGCGATTTAATGATATTTTTTCGAATTTATTCATGATTTTTTACCTCTTTTAGTGTTTTTCGGGGTTTTGTCTTTTGTGGGCGAATAGCCGAAGTACGCCTTGTGAGCACGGTAGAACGTGGTGTAGTCGTCGTAGCCGGCTTTTTCGGCGGCAGCGGCGAGCGTGTCGCCTTTCGCGACGAATTGGCGAACAGCGAAAAGCCGCTTCATCCGAACGTATTGCATTACGGGAATATCCAGATTTTTGCGAAAAGCGTGCTGAAGTGCCGATCGCGACGAGAATAAGCCTTTCGCGATGTCGTCGGTCGATTGAATATCGCTTAAATTATCGGAAATGTACCGTATCGCGCGCGAGCAGAGCGAATCGGTCTGCGCGTTTTGCTCGGTTTTCGGAGCGGACAGCAGCAGAAGAAAAATCTCGGTAAGTGCGGCGATCGCGTAAATAGCCGAGTGCGCCGCGTCCATATCACGGCAGAGCGAGAGAAATTCCTGCGCCTTTTTCGCGCTTTCGGGGTAACTTTCCGAAGGAAAATAATTGCCCAGAGCCGTAACTTCGTCCATAAATCCGGGGTATGGAAACAGGTTTTCGGAAAAACTGAACACCGCGCGGTCGTACGTTTTCATTCCCGACGGCTTTAAAAAATGGTATTTGCCGGGCGGAATGAGAATCGCGTCGCCGGATCCGACGCAATAAGTATTATCCTCGACGACGTATTCGCAGTTTGCCTGAACGAAAAAGATAAACTCGTATCCGTCGTGGCAGTGTTTTTCGAAACGCTCGCTTTCGGGATCGGAAATCTTAACTCTGTCCATGGACAAATACGGACTTTCTATGCTTTTCAGAGTTTTGCTTACCATACTTTAATTATACCACATAAATGCGCAAAATGCAATGTTTTTTTGAAAAAAGACTAAAATGCTATTGATTAGTTCACGCTTTTGATGTATAATTCAAAAAAAGGTAAAAAGGGAGGCAAAATTATGCTCATAGGAGCGCAATTGTTCACGGCGAGAAAATATCTTGATAGCAACGAGGGAATAGACGAGGCTTTTCGTAAGTCAAAAGAGGCAGGCTACGACTGCGTTCAGTATTCGGGCGCGCCCGACGGCGGCAACTTCGACCCCGTATTCTTGAAGAGCGTGATCGACAAATACGATCTTCCGGTCGTGTTGACTCACGTTTCGTTCGACAGACTTTCAGCCGAAACCGAAAACGAAATCGAAAAACACCTCGCAATCGGTTGCTGCAATATAGGAATAGGCGGCGTTCCGACCGAAAAACTGACCGACGAAGCAAAACTTCGCGAACTCGTCGCCGACCTCAACGAAATCACGAAAAAAATAACCGCTGCCGGCTGCAAATTCTATTATCACAACCACAGCATCGAGTTCTATCGTCTGCCGAACGGCAAAACGGTGTTCGACTACCTTGTCGAAAACGTCCCGGGCATGAACATAACGCTCGACACGCACTGGGTTCAGCGCGGCGGAGCGGACGTCGTCGACACGATAAACCGCCTGCACGGCAGACTGGAATGCGTTCATCTGAAAGACTATAAAATAAACGAGAAATGGGAAGCGAAGTTCGCTCCCGTCGGCGACGGCAATCTCAATTGGGATAAGATTTTGCCTGCGTTCGAGAGTGCCGGAGCAAAATACGCGCTCGTTGAGCAGGACGACGCCGAGGACTACGGCGATCCGTTCGACTGCCTTGTAAGAAGCCGCGAAAATCTCGCTCATATGGGGTATCCGATATGCCGAAAATAACTCTATGCGCCTTTGCCGACGAAAGCGGAGCAAACGTCGAAACGCAGATAGATAACCTCGTCGCAAACGGAATATATAACGTCGAACTCAGAAGCGCGGACGGAATGAACGTCGGCGACTTCACCGAGGAAAAAGCGCGCGAAGTATACGAAAAATTCGTCGCCGCCGGAATTAAAGTGTGGTCGCTCGGCTCGCCGCTCGGCAAAATCGACGTAACCGAGCCGGAAGAAAAGCATTTTACGCTTCTTAAAAACCTCGTCCGCACGGCAAAAATCGTTAAAACCGATAAAATCCGCATGTTTTCCTATTTCATGAAGCGCGGCGAATACGATTTATACCGTGGCGAAGTAATTTCGCGCCTTAAAAGGATGACGGATTACGCGGCCGATAACGGAATAACGCTGTGCCACGAAAATGAATCGGAAATATTCGGCTCGACCGTCGATAATTGCGCTCTCATCGCCGATGAAGTTCCCGGGATAAAAATCGTGTACGACCCGGCAAACTTTATCATGTGGGACGAGAATATCGACTACGCGCTCGAAGAACTGTTCGATAAAGCGTTTTATTTCCACATCAAAGACGTCATCCGCGCGAGCAAAACCATCGTCCCGGCAGGTTACGGCGACGGACAAATCGACCGCATGATCAAAATGCTTGGTAGGGACGCGACGTTTACGCTTGAGCCGCACCTTCATGTGTTCGACGGCTACGGCAACATCGATAAAAAACAACTCAAAAACAAATTTTCTTTCGACAGTCAGCCGCAGGCGTTCAAAGCCTCGGCGGATGCGTTCAAAACCGTTCTGAAAAACAACGGCTACAAAGAGGAGGACAAAGGTATATGGAAAAAGTAAGATTCGGCGTCGTCGGCGTCGGCAACATGGGATCGCAGCATGCTCGTTCGCTGCACTCCGGGTTGGTTAAAAACGCAACGCTTGCCGCTATATGCGACGTCGACGAGAAAAAATTGTGTGGTTTTAAAAAAGAATTCGGAAGCGACGTCAAGTATTTTTCCGACGCTCGGACTATGTTCGACAGCGGACTAATAGACTGCGTGATAATCGCGACTCCGCACTACTATCATCCGCCGCTGTCGATTGCGGCATTGAACGCAGGGCTTAACGTCGTGTGCGAAAAACCCGAGGGCGTATACACGAAACAGGTACGCGAATTAAACGAAGTCGCCGCAAAATCGGATAAAATCTTTGCAGTGATGTTCAATCAGCGCACCAACCCGGCGCATATCTTGCTCCGCGATATGGTAAAAGACGGCAAAATCGGCGAACTAAAACGCCTTAATTGGATCATCACCAACTGGTACCGCACGCAGAGTTACTACGACAGCGGAGCGTGGCGCGCGACCTGGACGGGCGAGGGCGGCGGAGTACTGTTCAATCAGTGTCCGCACCAACTCGACCTTCTGCAATGGATAGCCGGTATGACGCCGTCGCGCGTTCGTGCGTTCTGTCGTTTCGGCAAGTGGCACGACATCGAAGTCGAGGATGACGTAACCGCGTATATGGAATTCCCCGGCGGCGCAAGCGGTTGTTTCGTCACCTGCACCGCGGATACGCCCGGCACCAACCGCCTCGAACTGCTCGGAACGGAAGGCAAACTCGTGTACGAAAACAACGTCGTAACCTATTATAAATTAAGCCAAAACGAGCGCGAATTCTGTAAAACCGCACCCGGCGGATTCGATCAGCCTGCTTTCACCGCCGAAACCGTGGGAATTCCGAAAGCCGAAGGAAGCGAGCATAACCGCGTACTGAATAACGTCGCAAACGCGATTTTGGGACTCGAGCCGCTGTTCATCGACGGCAAGGAGGGCGTAAACGGAGTGGCTCTCGCCGACGCAATGCTGCTTTCGACATGGCTGGATAAAACGGTGGAAATGCCGTTCGACGACGACCTCTATCTTGCCGAACTCGATAAACGCCGCGCGGCTTCCAGACGTAAGGAAAACGTAAGCGAGAAAACTTTTTCGCTCGACAACTCTTTTTCGAACAAATAAATCTATGAAATCATGTATTATAGGAACGGGCGCGATAAGCGGCACGCATATATCCGCCCTTAAAAAAATTAACGCCGAAATAGTCGGTCTGTGCGATATCGACAAGCAAAAAGCCGAGAAAAAAGCCGCCGAATTTAACCTCGGCTGCCCGATTTTTTCCGACTACAAACAAATGCTTGCCTCCGTCCGCCCCGACGTCGTTCATATCTGTACTCCGCACTATCTGCACGCCGAAATGGCTTGCTATGCGCTGGGAGAGGGCGTAAACGTTCTTTCGGAAAAGCCGGTCTGCATAAATTTCGAGCAGTTGTCCGCCTTAAAAATTGCCCGGGAAAAATCCAAGGCGCACTACGGCGTGTGTTTTCAGAACCGCTGTCTTGCCGCCAATTTCGAAGCCAATCGCAAAGTGAAGGACTCGAAAGTATTCGGCGCGAGCGGTGCGGTCGTGTGGAATCGCGGAGCCGATTATTACGCGTCGGGCGAATGGCGCGGTAAGTGGAAAACCGAGGGCGGCGGAGTGCTTATCAATCAGGCAATTCACACGCTCGACCTCATGATAAACGCGCTCGGACTGCCCTTGTCGGTAAAAGCCGAGATGAAAAACGAGCATTTAAAAGGCGTCATCGAAGTGGAGGACACCGCGTTTCTTTCGCTTAAATACCCCGATTTTACCGCGACTTTCACGGCAACCACCGCCGGAGCCGATTCCTATCCGGTCGTAACGTCGTTCTACACGAACGGCGGCATTATCGAAACGCGCGGCGACGCACTGATCGTAAACGGCAAGGAAACGGGAACAAGCAAATCCGCGCGTCTTTCGGGCAAAACCGAGTGGGGAGCGGGTCACGAAATGCTGATAGCCGATTTTTACGACGCCGTAAAAGAAAACCGCCCCGTTTCGTGCGATTTTCTCGGCTGCCTCGACACTATGAAAACCGTGCTTGCCGCATACGAGTCGGCGAAATACAATATCGAAATTTCAACGGAGAATATAAAACTATGAAAATGACTTTCCGCTGGTACGGCGAAAACGATTGCATTCCGCTTTCGTATATCCGTCAGATACCCGGCATGAGCGGAGTCGTCACCGCGGTATACGACGTCCCGGTCGGGGAAGTGTGGGGCGAGGACAAACTGCGCCGCCTTAAAAGTCTGTGCGACCGGAACGCGCTCGGCATGGAAGTAATTGAGTCCGTCCCCGTTCACGAGGACATCAAACTCGGCAAACCCTCTCGCGACCGCTATATCGAAAACTATAAAAAGAACATAATAAACTGCGGAAAAATCGGCGTAAAGTGCATTTGCTATAACTTTATGCCTGTGTTCGACTGGTTCCGCACCGACCTTAAATTCGTCCACGACGACGGCTCGAATTCGCTCGCGTATAAAGAAGAGGACTTTAATAAACTCGATAAAAGCAACCTTCGGCTTCCCGGCTGGGACGAGAGTTACACGCCGGGCGAACTGAAAACGCTGCTCGGCGAATACGAGGGCATGACGCACGAAAAACTATTCGAAAACCTCGTTTATTTCTTGAATGCCATCATGCCGGCGTGCGACGAAGCGGAAGTCGATATGGCTATCCACCCCGACGATCCGCCGTGGGACATCTTCGGACTGCCGAGAATTGTCGGAAGAGAAGAGGATTACGATCGTTTGTTCGCAGCCGTCCCGAATAAACACAACGGAATGACGTTCTGCACCGGCAGTCTGGGTGCCGGAGCGTTCAACGATTTGCCGAAAATGGCGACTAAGTACGCAAAAAGGATATACTTCGCGCATCTTCGCCAACTTAAATTCACTTCTAAAACCGACTTTTACGAAAACGGACATATGACCGCTTGCGGCAACGTGGACGTGTACTCGATAGTTAAAGCGCTTGTTCGGAACGGATTCGACGGCTACGTCCGCCCCGATCACGGCAGAAACGTGTGGGGAGAAAACGCAAAACCCGGTTACGGACTGTTCGACCGGGCTATGGGAGCGTGCTATCTTAGCGGTCTGTTTGAAACCGTGGAAAAAGATCTAAAGGAGAATAAATAATGGTACCTTTCAAAGTCGATTTAAAAGACAAAGTGGTTGCGATAACCGGAGCCGGCGGCGTTCTCATGCGCGAATTTGCTTGCGCTATGGCAGAGTGCGGCGCGCGCGTCGCTCTTCTCGACATAAACGAGCAGGCGGCAAAAGAAGTCGCCGATAAAATAGGCGAAAACGCTCTCGCGATAAAGACGAACTGCCTCGATAAACAGTCCATAATCGCCGCGAAAAAGCAGATAAACGAAAAGTGGGGCAAGGTGAACTTTCTTATAAACGGCGCCGGCGGAAACAATCCGAAAGCGACATGCGACAACGAATACATGACGCCCGATTTAAGCGAAGAAACCAAGAGTTTTTTCGACCTTGACGAAAGCGGACTTAAATTCGTGTTCGATCTCAATATAACCTCGGCTTTTCTCGTAACTCAGGTATTTGCCGTCGATATGATAAAAACGGGCGGCGACATCATAAATATATCTTCAATGAACGCTTTTCGTCCGCTGACCAAAATCCCGGCGTACTCTGCCGCAAAAGCGGGAATAAGCAACTTTACGCAGTGGCTCGCCGTGCATTTCGCTCCGTGCGACGTTCGCGTAAACGCAATCGCCCCGGGTTTTTTCGTCACCAACCAGAACCGCGCGCTGCTGTTCGATAACGACGGCAATCCCACGCCCCGAACGGGTAAAATTCTTGACGGCACGCCCATGAAAAGATTCGGAAAGCCAAGCGAACTCATCGGCGCTCTGCTGTTCCTTGCCGACCGCAATTCGAGCGGTTTTATAACCGGCGTCGTTCTGCCCGTAGACGGCGGATTCAACGCGTACAGCGGCGTGTAACGCTCATTCGATTGACAAAAACGAAGCAGAGTAGTATAATTTACGGGTCTGAAACTGCTCGGACATTTAAAAACGATCACGAAGCACAGACACATGGTAATGCGCCTGTGCTTTCGCGTGGGGATAGGCGCGCAGGGTCTTAAACACGACCTGTCGAAGTACGGCATAACCGAACTGAAAACGGGCGCGAAATACTACGTCGGCACGCGCAGCCCCAACTCGATAGAGCGCGAAACAAAAGGCTATTCCGAAGCGTGGCTGCACCATAAGGGCAGGAATAAACACCACTTCGAGTACTGGTACGACTATTCTTCCGCGGAGAAAAAATACGTTCCCGTCCCCATGCCGATGCGCTACCTTCTCGAAAGTTTCTGCGACCGCATCGCCGCAAGCAAAGTGTATAAAGGCAAGGCGTACACCGATTCCGCGCCGCTCGAATACTTCGTTACGAAAAACGACGGCGCGCTCATGCACCCCGACAGTGCGAAAAAACTCTGCGAGTGGCTGACTCTTCTGTCCGAAAAAGGCGAAAAGGCGGCTTTTCCGGAAATAAAAGCCGAATACAAACTCTATAAAAAGAACGCCCGCCGTGCCGTTCGTGCGCGTCGAGAGTAAAGACTTTTCTCTGTCAAAATCGGCTTCGGACAAAAACATGTTTTTGCATTAGCCGTAATTCCGAAGCGATTTACTTGTACTTCAACCAACGATTACAACGGTTACATTGCAAACCGCGACGAGCAAATTTTCGACGCGGCTATAAAAAAAGTCCTCGCGTATTTCCGAAATTAAAAAACATTACGAAGAAAATACATTGCCGAAAACCCCGAAAATTTGCGAAAAACAACGCATTTTCGGAGTTTTTAAGTTTTAAAAGAAAAAACCTGAAAAAAATTTTAAAAAAGAGTGTAAAAACGCTTGACAAGGGAGGGAGAAATATGATATT
>CAKQDN010000021.1 GCA_934229275.1 uncultured Clostridia bacterium
CGCTCAATCTGTTCGAAACTTTAGGCGCGGGTAAAGTAACCGAAGAGCATGTTGAGGCAGGCTTACCCGTTCCGGGCGAACGTGTTTTGGAAACTACCGTTCAGAAGATCAATAAACTTCTCGGCATCGAGGTCGCGACCGATAAAATCACTGAAATACTCAATAATCTGGGCATAAAATCCACCGTTTCGGAAGAAAAACTCACTTGCATAATTCCGCTTTACCGTGACGATATCGACAATTACACCGATATTACCGAAGAAATTATTCGTTATTACGGCTATGATAACCTCAAATCGACATTTATCGAAAAGGCTCATCCCACGATCGGCGGCAAGACCAAAGAACAAAAAACCGTTGACGTCGTTAAAGATTACATTATAGCGTGCGGAGCGATGGAAGCGGCTACTTTTTCGTTCGTAAGCGAAAAGCAGTACGATAAACTCGGCATCGCGAAAGACGATGGCTTGCGTAAATTTATCCGCATAGTAAATCCGCTCGGTGAAGAATATTCTGTTATGCGTACGCAACTGGCAGGAAGTATGCTCGAAAGCGTTGCGAGAAATTGCAGTTTTAAGAGCGACGATTATCGTTTGTTCGAAGTCGCCAGAACTTATATTCCGAAAAGTTTGCCTCTTACGGAACTCCCGGACGAAAAATACACGCTTTGCGTTTGCTTTACGGGCGAAAAAGAAGATTTCTATTCGATTAAGGCGGTAGTAAACGGACTGCTGCGTGAAATCGGCGCGGAAAACGTAACGTACGAACGCAGCGAAATCGGTTATCTGCATCCCGGAATAAGCGCCGACGTGTTCGTAAACGACAAAAAAGTCGGATATATAGGAAAAATTCATCCCGTAACCGCAAAAGCGTTCGATATTCCCGAGCATGTTTTTATTGCCGAAATTACTATTCAGGACATTATCGGAAAAGAAAAAAAGAATTTCAGATTCCGTCCGCTTCCCAAATTCCCGATAGTCGAACGCGACGTCGCGGTCATTGTGGACGACGAAGTGCCCGTCGGCAAAATTATCGACTGCATTTATGAGTCTGCGGGTGAAATCTGCGACGAAGTGAACCTGTTCGACGTTTACAGGGGCAATCAGATTATAACCGGCAAGAAGAGCGTTGCTTTCTCGCTCCGTTTGCGCAGCGACGATCATACTCTCGTTGATGCCGAAATCCAAGAAGTAATGAAAAGAGTAGTGGAAGGGCTCCAAAGCGATCTGCATGCCACACTCAGATAAAAAACTCGAAATACTTGCTCCTGCCGGAAATTTTCAATCGCTGCAACGCGCCGTTATGTGTGGCGCGGACGCGGTTTATCTCGGCTTGAACAAATTTAACGCAAGGGCGAAAGCGGGCAATTTTTCTGTTGAAGAACTGTCCGCCGCCGTTGCGTTTTGCCGTTTATTCGGCGTCAAAGTATACGTCACGTTCAACACTTTGTATAAAGCAGGTGAATATGACGACGTATTGGCTTGCATTAAGCAATGTCATAATTGTGGTGTAAATGCCATAATTTTACAAGATTTTGCACTGGTTTCACACATTAAGAGCACTATGCCTGACATAGTACTTCATTTGAGCACGCAAGCAGGCGTACACAATCTCGAAGGTGCGCTTGTCGCCGAACGGCTCGGATTTACAAGAGTTATTTTATCAAGAGAAGCGTTGCTTTCCGACATTAAAAAGATTAAAGAAAATACTTCTTTGGAAATCGAAGCGTTTGTTCAGGGTGCGCTGTGCGTATCTTTTTCCGGCAATTGCTATTTTTCGTCGCTTGTTTCAGGATATAGCGGAAATCGCGGAAAATGTATGCAACTTTGCCGCAAACGTTATTCTTTTAAAAACAAGCAAGCATATTGGCTCTCTCCGAAAGACGTTTGCATGAAAGACGATATTCAGGCACTTATCGCCGCAGGCGTTACGTCGTTTAAAATCGAAGGTCGCATGCGTAGACCAGAATATGTCGGAGAGGCGGTAAACTGCTATAAAAGCGCAATTACCGGTGCAAAATACGATATTTCAAGATTAAAACGCATGTTTAATCGCGGAGATTATACCTCGATATATATCGATAACGATTCGGAAGACGTAATTTATCCGTATTCTCAAAATCATATCGGCATCCCGTTCGGAACCGTTAAAAACGTTAGCGGAAAAACAGCAGTCGTCAGCCGTACGCTTTCGAAGGGCGACGGAATCAAATTTCTTCGTAACAAAGAAGAAACAGGCAGCGCGAGTATATCCGTAAGCGGAACGAAAACCGGTTTTGCCGGCAACGTTCGCTCGGGAGACAATGTACGACTTACCACTGATAAGGCATTATGCGAGCAAATCGCCGCACAAAAACGATATATCCCGTTTGATTTGACTGCCGAAACAAAAGAAAATCGCGTTTATTTTACTCTTACAAGCAAAAATGCGTCCGTTAAAATACATTCAGAAGTACTCCAAAACGCGCTGAGTAGTCCGTTAAGCGAAAACGACATCGTTGCATGCTTTTCAAAAACGGAAGATACGGGATTGAAATTGAATCGCTCGGCAATAAACGTTACGCAGAACTTGTTTTTACCAAAATCACAACTAAACGGACTTCGTCGATCTGCTTGCGACGAACTGATAGATAAGATAATAAAGACTAACGCTCCGAAACCAGACGAAAAGCCATTTGAAAACGTTTTTGAAAATCTCGACTATTTCGAATCTTCTTCTAAATGCGTAATCGCCGCTTTTGACGACGTTTCTGTCGCCAATAATATGGTTGATTTATATGATTTTGCCGCGTTTTCACCGAAAAACTGGCGTGACGACGTTTTAACTCAATTAAGCGCATTAAAAAAGCCGTTTCTTCTCGTTATTCCCAATGTAATAAGGGGCTTAGACCACGAACTTGTTGCAAAAGTATTGCGATCTGACATTGTTCAAAACGTAATAATCAACAATATTTTCGGTACAGTGCTATGTAAAAACAAAAAAATTCTGTTCGGACCGATGATGAACATGCTCACCGATGAAATTAAGTGCGCTAAAATATTGTCGGTAGAAGGGAAAAACGTAAGTGCCGACAATTTCGTGTATGTGTACGGAATGTTTCCGCTGATGACTTTTTGTCATTGTCCTTTCAGATCGTATAACGGAGGAAAATGTCTTGAATGTAAAGCACCGCCAAGCGGAAATCTTCGCGACGAATACGGAAATTCGTTTACGTTGCAATCGTACAGACTTCATTATTGCTATTGCAGACTTTTAAACGATAATCCGATAAATTTGACGGGAACTGACATTAAAACGCAAAGAAAATTCGTAGATTTGGTTGGAATCGACGAAGAAAAATGCTATAATATTCTTGAGGCGGTACGAAACGGACAAAAACTTCCCGGCGGAACGCTTGCTTTTTACAATAAAAAATTGGAATAATTTTATTAATGACTATTAAAGAACGCACAATTAAATTACTTGATTTCGATAAGATTTTACAAAAAGTAGCCGATTTTGCGCTTTCATCTACGGCAAAGAAACGAATTCTCGAATATGTACCCGATTATGATTTGAAAACCGCGCGCTATCTTCAAAACCTTACCGAAGAAGCGACGATAATTCGAAGCAAATATCTTCTCTCCCCGGTAACCGCAATCGACGACATCGATGAGATTATCGCAAAGAACAGAGTGGGTATAACTCTTAATATGGGTGAACTGCTTAAAGTGTCGCGCGTGTTGAAAGCTGCATCGTACTTAAAAGAAAAAATCGATGGCACAGGCGACGACGTAACGCTTCTTAAAAACGAACTATCGTGTCTTTACGTCGATAAAGCCCTGCAAAAAGACATCGAAGAGAGTATTATAAGCGATGAAGAAATGAGCGATAACGCAAGTTTCAAACTTAAATCAATTCGTCGTAATATTCTCAATCTCAATTCAAGACTTAAAGAAAAACTTCTGGGCTACACCAAAAACAATTCTTCGTCGGAATATCTCCAGGACAATCTGTATACGGTGCGAAACAACCGCTTCGTTCTTCCGGTTAAATCCGAGTGCCGCTCAAACGTCCCGGGACTGATTCACGATCAGTCCGCAACGGGTGCGACAGTGTTTATCGAGCCTTTCGCGCTCGTAGAACTCAATAACGGATTGCAGACCGCGCTTGCCGAAGAACAGGCGGAAATAGAGCGGATTTTAACCGAATTTTCCGAGCGTGTGCACGGCAATCTTGAAAGCCTTATTGTCTGCAAAAATAAAATTACTATGTGTGACATAGTATTCTCGAAGGCTGTTTTTGGCGAAAAAACGCACGGAATTAAGCCGTTTTTGACTAATGACGGCGCAACGAATTTATCTGAAGCGCGGCATCCTTTGATCGATCGCAATAAGGTAGTCCCCGTTTCGATTTCCATCGGAGAAAGTTATTCCGCGCTTTTGCTAACAGGTCCGAACACGGGCGGAAAAACCGTTTCGATGAAAACGTTGGGACTTATGTGTCTTATGGCGTATTCGGGAATTCCTCTAGCGTGTAAAAACGCCACTGTGTCTGTCTACGACGAGATTTTCTGCGACATCGGCGACGAACAAAGCATTTCAAACGAACTCAGTACTTTTTCTTCCCATATTGTCAACATCAACAATATTATCGATAACGTCACGAATAAGTCGCTTGTTCTTATCGACGAATTAGGCGGAGGTACGGATCCGACCGAAGGAGCAGCACTCGCCATAGGCATAATCAAATATTTCGAAACGGTAGGATGCAAAACAGTCGTTTCCACACATTATGACAAACTGAAAGAGTATGCGCTTTCGTCCGGAAACGTCATGAACGCATGTATGCTTTTCGATGAAAAAACGCTGATGCCGACGTATAAACTCGTTATCGGCATGCCCGGAAGCAGCAATGCGCTAAAAATCGCACAAGGACTCGGGATGAACGAGTTCGTCTTGAAAGAGGCTGAAAAAAATCTCGATTCCGATAAGATTGCGTATGAGAATATAATTCGCTCTGCCGAAAACATTAAAAATCAAGCAGAGCAGGAAATGAGTAAGGCGCGCGAAGAGAAAGAACGATACGAAAACGAGCGAAAGCAACTTGCCGCCGAAAAGCAAAAAACCGACGCTCTTTATGAAAAAATCAAGAGTAACGCTTCTGCGGAAGTTAAACGAATAGTTGCAGCAAGAGTGGCGAAGGCGGAAAACATAATCGCCGAAATGAAAGCGATTTCCGATGCCGTTAACGAGCAAAGTCTGCTTGCCGCACGCATTAAACGCAATCAATTGATTGATCTCGAATATAAACTCGAAAGCGATAAAAACGTCGAATATGCGACGCTGCCGCCCGATAAAATTAAAGTCGGGGCTCGCGTAATCATTAAAAGTCTCGGTTCGGAAGCGGAAATTATGCAACTTCCCAACAAAAAAGGCGAAGTGAGAGTGAAAAGCGGAAACATAACGACGTTTGTTAAAACCGACGACCTCGGTGAAATTCCGCAAAAAACAACCGTAGAAAAACCGAAAAAGCAGCCGAAACCGCCTGTTTTGCCCATAACCCCAACGGGCATAGTTCCCGAAGTCATGGTTATCGGACAAACAGTTTCCGAAGCGATCGAAACCATCGAACCGTATATTCAAGCGGCTTACGCATCGCCCGACAAGCAACTGCGCATCGTTCACGGGAAAGGCACGATGGCACTCGCAAGAGGCGTTCAGAATTACCTTAAAACCATGCCGCTCGTTAAAAGTTTTCGTTTCGGCAGATACGGAGAGGGTGACAACGGCGTCACTATCGTTACGGTAAAGTAGGTGCATATGGATTATTTCGAATTTAATGCGACAAACCCGAAAAACAACGAAAAAGGCGGCAGAACATTTGTTCTTCTGCGCCGAGCATCGGTGTATGCGATTTTCATCGCGGCGACTCTCATACTCATTTTAATGCCATGGGATGCCCGTGACGAAGTTTCTCAAGGATTGGTGATATTTTACAATATTCTCATAATATTACTCATTATGATGCCTCTTTTCGGGTGTTATTTCGTTTTCAGAAAACTTTCCAAGCGTTATTTCGAGTATGACTACCTGATTTACGGAGATCTATTGAAAATAGTACGCATTTCCAACAAAGCGGAAAGAAAAGTGGTTTACGACCTCAATCTGTGCGACGTGGAAAAAATCGGCATATATTTAAGCGATGCATATGCCGTTAATTCCGCAGCCGTCGATAAAACGGAAAGTTTCGCGTGCAATCAAAACAGTCCGTTCTATCTTTATTTTTCCGTAACGAACGGAGGTAAGCGCGAAATTCTGATTCTCGAATACGATTATTCGTTCGTCACCGCTTTGAGGAAAATAATGAAGCGCGAATCGGCATTCGACAAAGACTTAATTCTGGTTCTGAAAAAAACCGAAAAACAAGCCGAATCGCCCGAAAACACCGGTGAAACGTCTTTAGACGAACAGCAAACGGAAGAACAAAACGAACAAACTCCCGACAAAAATGCCGACACGGAGAACGAACAATGATATATCTCGATAACGCAAGCACCACTTCGGTTTATCCGGAAGTTGCCGAAATCATGCAAAACTACTATATAAACGACTTTTTCAATGCTTCCGCGACTTATAAACCCGCCATGCGCGTTCATTCCGCAATCGACGAAGCAAGAGGCGTGATAGCAAGCCTGCTCGGCGCAGGCAAAAACGAAATATACTTCACTTCCTGCGCGACCGAAAGCAACAACTGGGTAATCAAAAACGGATTCAAAAACAAGAACGGGAATATAGTCGTTTCCGCAGGCGAGCATGCGTGCGTATACGAAAGCGCGATGTATATGCAAAGCAAAGGTTTCGACGTTCGTTTTGCAAAACTTATGCCGAGCGGCTTTGTCGATATCGACGATCTGATGTCTAAAACAGATAAAAACACCTGCCTTGTATCCGTCATGCATGCGTCCAACGAAACAGGCGTGATCAACGACATAAAAAACATTTCAAACGGCGTCAAAAAAATAAATCCGCGCATAATTTTTCACAGCGACGGCGTTCAGGCTTTTTTGAAAACCCCGGTAAACGTCGCAAGCATGAATATCGACGCGTACAGCATTTCCGGTCATAAATTTCACGCACCGAAAGGCGTCGGAGTGCTTTATCTTAATCCGAAAATACATTTAAGTCCGCTAATAAGCGGCGGAGGACAGGAAAACGCGATGCGCTCCGGTACCGAAAACGTTGCAGGAATCGTTGCAATGGCAAGCGCCGCCAAAATTTACGCACGCACGTTCGACAGACAAAAAATCGAACAAAATTATGCTTTTCTCATCGAAAATCTGAAAAAAATCGACGGATGCGAGATAATCGGCGACACCGAACGCAATACGAAACTCATTCTTGCAGCGTCTTTTGCAGGCTGCAAAGCCGAAATTCTGCAAACCATGCTGGCAGATGAAGATATTTATATCGGACGAGGTTCGGCATGCTCCAGTCATCACGCAGGAAACAGAGTACTTGCCGAAATGGGTTTAAAACAAAACGTAATCGACGGAACTCTGCGATTCAGCCTTTCTCCCGAAACCACGCAAGAAGAAATCAAACAAGCAACCATTGCACTCGCGGAAAAAATCAACGCGCTAAGAGGTAATAAAATTGGATAAACTTATTCTCATTCGCTACGGCGAAATTCATTTAAAAGGTAAAAACAGACGCTTTTTCGAAAACACGCTGATTAAAAACATCAACGACAATCTTAAATCGTTCGAGCATACTTTCGAACGCGCACCTGCTCGTTACGTCGTGTCGAATTACCGCGCCGAAGACGAAAACGCGATTATCGAAGCACTTAAAAAAACGTTCGGAATTCACTCTATAAGCGTTGCATACGAATGCGACAGCGATCTCGACCAAATCGCAGCAATCGCACTGCAGATAAGCCGCGACATAGGCACGTTCCGCGTTACGACCAATCGTGCGGATAAAACTTTTCCGCTCAATTCGATGCAGATTAGCCGCGAAATAGGCGGAAGAATTCTCGAAAAAAAGCATGGTCTTACCGTTGACCTGTTTAACCCCGATTTTACCGTATACGTAGATTTGCGCGAAAACGGCAAAACTTTCGTGTACTCGGAGACTATTTTATGCCCGGACGGCATGCCGGTAGGATGCGCAGGAAAAGGACTCGCAATGCTTTCGGGCGGAATCGACAGTCCCGTCGCGTGCTATTCGATGGCAAAACGCGGACTAAAACTCGATATGCTGCATTTTCATTCCTATCCGTACACGAGCGCGATGGCAAAGGAAAAGGTCGTGCATCTTGCCGAAATTCTGCGCCCTTACACGGGGCCCGTAACGCTTATCTGCGCGCCAATGACCAAAATTCAGGAACTCATTCATCAGAAGTGCGACACTTCGTATATGATCACGCTCGTGCGTGTATTCATGATGCGCATTGCCGAAAAAGTCGCGCTTAAGCGTAAATGCGGTTGTATCGTAAACGGAGAAAGTCTCGGTCAGGTCGCATCGCAAACGCTCGAGAGCATAACGGTTACGAATTCGCAGATTAAATATCTGCCCGTGTTCCGTCCGCTCATAGGCAGTAATAAGGAGGAAATTATCGAAATATCCAAAAAAATAGGCACTTTCGAAACGTCCGTCTTGCCGTACGAAGACTGTTGCACGGTATTCTTGCCTGACGCCCCGATCACTCGTCCGAAAATGAAAAACGTGGAAAGAGAACTATCGAAACTCGGAGACATCGACGCGCTAATCGACGAGAGCGTCAACAACCTCGAAATAATCGAAATCGTCTAATCTTCCGTCATACCATCTGTCGGAAACAAAAGGAACGTTGTTTTTACTGAACCAAGTCGAAATGGCGTTCTTTTTATATTCGTTTGCGCCGGCAAGCACGATTTTGCCTTTGTTTTCGAGTTGAGGACGCGATATTTCCGCTTTAATCACGCTATCGGGAACAACGAATTTTTCGTTCCCGCAAGCATGAACTATTATCTCGGCGGCAATCGAACAGGGCACGGTTGCGCCGCAAATTTCATTCGGAAACTGCGTTCCGTTTAATGCGGAAATTCGCACGGCAATCGTTTTTTCGGGCGAATACGCGATGCAGTAGGCGTCGGTATTTCCCGTTTTCGTGCCGACAGTACCCGTTTTTGCGGCAATCTCGCCCGAAGAACTGTTTTTAAGCCGTTTTGCGGTTCCGTCGGTTGCGCATTGCATAAGGGCATCGGTAATCAAAAAGGCTGTGTCGTCGCCGATCGCATTAGTGCGAACCGCTCGGTGCGAGTACAGAAATTTTCCGTCGCCATCGGTTATTGCGCCTACCGAATATGAAGGCAAATGCTCTCCGCCGCGAGCAAGCGTGCAATATCCTTCCGCTAAATTATCGAGAGTAACGCCGTTTTTCATTGCTCCGAGCGCAACGGCAAGAGAATTATCGCTTTTATCGAACGGAATACCGCACTTTTCGGCAATGTTTTTGGCGTATACGACGCCGCTGCTTTTCAACAATTTTACGGCAGGAATATTATACGAATTTATAAGCGATTTGTTGACGCTGACCGCCCCGTGATATTTTTTATCGGCATTTTCCGGGCAATAACCGCCGAAATCGGTCTTTTCGTCCACAATCGGCGTAACGGGATAAACCAATCTTTTTTCGTATGCCGGAGCATAGCAGACAAACGGCTTTACCGTTGAACCCGGCTGACGTCTGACGTTTTGCATTTTGCCGGCTTTTGCCACGCATGCACCGGTACCGTTATCGTATACCGCTATTTCGACGAAACGGTCGGCTGTTGAATATTTTTCGCATAGCACGCCGCAAAGTTTATTAAGTTCTCTGTCGCAATAGGTGATTATCGTGCAATTTTTCAACGGATATTGCCTCTCGGACAACAGTTTTTTCGCTTCGTTTTTTACATAAGCGACATAAAATGCGTCGTAGTCTTTTTTATCGGATATAATCGGCTTGTCGGAAACGGCGGAAGAGTATTCTTCTGCATCTATAAGCCCTTGACTACGCATTCTTTTAAGCACGATTTTCATTCGCGAAACCGCATTATCGTAGTGTGACACAGGGTTATAAAACGAAGGATTGTTTA
Organism: uncultured Clostridia bacterium; assembly: GCA_934229275.1. Taxonomy (GTDB): domain Bacteria; phylum Bacillota; class Clostridia; order Christensenellales; family Pumilibacteraceae; genus Neoclostridium. The sequence continues at coordinate 10,103 of CAKQDN010000021.1, forward strand.
TTATTCCGGCAAGCATTGCGCTTTCCGACAACGTGAGTTTGCTCGCGTCTTTCGCAAAATAGACGCTTGACGCTTCTTCCAAGCCGTATATGCCGTTACCGAAATACACTACGCTCAAATAAGCGTCGAGTATTTCTTTTTTTGAAAAAGAGCGTTCGATCTGTCTTGCGATGCGGATTTCTTCTATCTTTCTTTTAATCGTTTTTTCTCCGCATAAATGTGTGTTTTTAACCAATTGCTGTGTTATCGTACTGGCGCCCTCGGCAAATTTACCGCAGAGAACATCGTTTTTCGCGGCAGCGGCAACCCTCAGCCAATCGACGCCTTTATGCGAATAAAATCTCTTGTCCTCGATCGCGATAAAGGCGTTCGGTGTATAATCGTTCAGTTCCGACGATTCGACGCGTTCGAATCCACGGCAAAGATATTCGCCGTTTGCAGCCACTATAGAAACGTCTTTATCGCAGGCAAACAATTTACTTTTGTCAAGCGTGCGAAAAAACGGAAGAGGAACGACGGGTTCGATGACTGCGAACGGCGTTAAAGCCGCCAAGGCAAACAAAATGACCCAAGCGGTCACTATAAATCTTTTCCGTTTGATTTTCGGCATAAATTAAGTATGTTCAAAGTCATTATTTTTATTAACGAACGGCTTATTTTACTGTACATTTTCTTCAAAATACATTATAATATTTACAATAGGATAATTCTACACATATACAGGAGCGACATGAAATACTACATAAATACTTACGGCTGTCAGATGAACGTTCACGAGTCGGAAAAACTCGCCGGAATCCTCGAAGAAAGAGGATTTACGCCTGCGGAAAAGGAAGCCGACGCCGACATTATCGTTTTTAACACATGCTGCGTCCGGGAAACTGCCGAAACCAAAATACTCGGAAATCTCGGAATAGTCAAAAAACTCAAAGAAAGCAAACCGAATCTCAAGGTTTGCGTTTGCGGTTGCATGGCTCAGAAAAAAGGGGAAGCGGAACGGCTTAAAAAGCGTTGTCCGTTTATAAATCTCATTTTCGGAACTCACAATCTTTACAAGTTCGACGAATATCTCGACAGTATTCTTACGGGCAAAAACGTAGTGGAAGTATGGGATACCGATAAAACTCTGCCCGAAAGAACGCCGATTAAGCGCTCGGACAGCGTAAACGCATGGGTGAACATAATGTACGGTTGCAACAATTTCTGCTCGTATTGCATAGTTCCGTACGTCAGAGGTCGCGAAATCAGCCGTCCCGAACAAGACGTTTTGGAGGACGTAAAAGCACTGATAAGCGAAGGATATAAGGAGATAACGCTGCTCGGTCAGAACGTCAACTCGTACGGGAACGACTTTTCGGATAAAAACGGCAATAATTTTGCTCGTTTACTGGAAAAATGCGCGTCTTTCGACGGAGACTACAAAATTCGCTTCATGACGTCGCACCCGAAAGATCTTTCGCTCGAAGTGGTAAAAACCATTGCCGCAAGCGACAAACTCGCGGACTTTATTCACCTTCCGATTCAAGCAGGCAGCGACAGAATACTCGATCTTATGAATCGCCGCTATACGTCCTCGCATTATCTCGAACAAATCGATATGATACGCTCGTATATCCCGGACGTCGGACTGTCAAGCGATATTATGGTCGGATTCCCGACGGAAACCGAAGAGGACTTTTCCGCAACTCTCGACATCGTCAAAAAAGTTCGTTACAACAATTTATACACTTTTATCTATTCCCGAAGATCGGGCACTCCTGCCGACAAAATGGAGCAAGTCGATTTGTCGGTGAAGAAACGGCGTATAAAAGAACTTATCGCTCTGCAATTCGATATCGGCTGCGAACTCGCAAAAGAATGCGTCGGAAAGACTTATCGCGTTTTGTGCGACGGATTCGACGGCAAAACGGCAAGCGGAAAATCTTCCTGCGAAAAAGCGATATATTTTCCCTCAACCGAAAATTTGGTCGGTTCTTTTGTCAACGTAAAAGTCACTTCTACGAAAAACAATCAACTTTTCGGCGAAATCATTAAATAACCACGGAGAACAATCGTTATGGCTCTTTCACAAATGATGCAACAATATCTCGAAGTTAAAGACAAATATAAAGACGCTCTGATTTTTTACCGACTGGGAGATTTTTACGAAATGTTCTTTGACGACGCGATAACCGCATCGCGCGAACTCGATCTGACTCTGACCGGCAGAGATTGCGGACTTCCGGAGCGCGCTCCGATGTGCGGCGTTCCTTTTCATGCCGTCGATTCTTATATCGCCAAACTGCTTGCAAAAGGCTATAAAGTGGTTATCTGCGAGCAAATGACCAAACCCGGCGACCAAAAAGGGCTTGTCGTGCGCAAAGTCGTACGCGAAATAACGCCCGGCACAAGAATAGACAGCGTAATGCTCGATAATAAACGCAATAACTATCTTATGAGCGCGTATTTATCCGAGGACGGAAAAGCCGGACTTTCCTGGACGGACATTTCGACCGGCGAATTCCAGAATCAGGCAATAGATACGCAGGTTAATCTGAAAATCAACGAAACGCTTTCACGTATTCAACCGAGCGAAATTATCTGCAACGCGGCAATGAAACAGCGCAGTCTTTCGCTGTCGCTCGTTAAATACGGCGGAGTATGCGCGTTCTCCGAGTACGACGAAAACGCTTTTTCCTATGACGAGGCTTACGAAAAAGTTAAAGGAGTGCTTAAAAATCCGGATAATTTCTACGGAAAAGAACAGTGTATTTGCTCTGCCGGCGCGCTTCTCGATTACGTCGAAAAAACGCAGAAGCGTACGCTGAAACATATACGCGACGGCGAATTCGACGATCAGACCAAGCATATGGAAATAGACGCCAATGCAAGAAAAACACTCGAACTCATAACGTCGTCATCCGGAAAATCGAACGGCTCGCTTCTGTCGCTCATCGACTATACGTCCACAAGCATGGGTGCGCGGTTGCTTAAAAAATGGATTGAAAAACCGTCGCTCGACATGACCGAAATCAATCAAAGATTGAACGCCGTCGAAGAGATAAATAAAAACATAATGAAGCGCGACGAGATTATTGCCTGCATGAAGGACATATTCGATCTCGAACGAATAGCGGGGCGTGCGTCTTACGGTAATATTTCACCGAAAGACTGCGTGCAACTCGGCGGCTCGCTGACCGCGCTACGGATAACAAAAGAAAAACTGTTAGATTATTCTTGCGAAGCGATTAAGATCAACGCGAAAACCATAACCGACTTCGAATATCTCGAAAAACTGCTTAAAAGCGCGATAGACGACAATCCTACCGCAGTAATAAGAGAGGGCGGCGTAATACGCGACGGCTTTGATCCGGAACTCGACGGGTATCGCGAGATCAAGAAAAACGCACATTCGATTCTCGACAAAATCGAGGCAAAAGAAAAAACGGAAACCGGCATTAAAAATCTGAAAATAGCCTATAATCGCAATTTCGGCTACTATATAGAGGTTCCGAAATCGCAAATAAACCTCGTTCCGTATTCGTATGTGCGCCGTCAGACGACGGTAAACGCCGAGCGTTACGTTTCCGAAGAACTGAAAGACGTAGAATCTAAAATTCTTAACGCCGAAGACGACGCAAAAGCGCGCGAAATCGCTTTGTATGATAAAATAGTTTCCGAAATAGTGCGTTTTTTGAGCGATTTGATGACTTCCGCAAAGCAAATAGCGTACATCGATTGCCTGTTTTCTCACGCAAAAGCGGCAACCGAACTAGAGTTTGCCAAACCCGTTATAAACGACGAAGTTTCCGTAATCAAAATATCCGAAGGACGGCATCCGATGGTCGAAAAGGCGCTCAAGGGTGAAGCGTTCGTTCCGAACGATACTTTCCTCGACAGCGGAGAAAACCGCACGATGATGATAACCGGTCCAAATATGGCAGGAAAAAGCGTATACATGCGTCAGGTCGCGGTGATAGTCATACTTGCCCATATCGGCTCGTTCGTTCCAGCCGCAAAAGCGGAGATATGCCCGGTTGACAAGATATTTACGAGAGTGGGCGCAAGCGACGATTTATCGACCGGCAGAAGCACTTTCATGGTGGAAATGACCGAAGTCGCCGATATACTTCAAAACGCAACCGAAAAATCGCTTCTATTGCTCGACGAAATAGGCAGAGGAACGGCAACTTACGACGGATTGAGCATAGCGTGGGCAATTGTGGACTTTTTGTCGTCGTCTCTTAAATCGAAAACGTTGTTTTCTACGCATTATCATGAACTGACGGAACTCGAAGGCAAATACGAGGGCGTTAAAAACTATAAAATGACCGTGCGCGAACTGGGCGGAAGTATAGTCTTCGTTCGCAAACTGCTTCGTGGAAGCGCAAACCGCAGTTTCGGTATCGAAGTAGCGGCTCTTGCAGGACTGCCCGAAAACGTTCTCGAAAAGGCTAAAGCAATACTTAAAAACCTTGAAAAGAACGATATCGTCGGAAGAGAAAAAGACCGCGCGGAAGCCAATTACCAGATGTCGATTTTCTCAAGCAGCGTTTCCAACGAAATAGTAAAAATTCTTAAAGACATAGATGTAAACGATATAACGCCGCGTGCTGCTCTCGACATTTTAAGCGATTTGAAGGAGAAAGCGGAAAATGAATAAAATCAAACTGCTTGACAAAAGCGTATACAACAGAATTGCCGCCGGCGAAGTCGTCGAGCGTCCGCTGTCGATAGTAAAAGAGTTGGTCGAAAACAGCATCGATGCCGGAGCCAAGGCTATTTCGGTCGCTATCGAAGAGGGCGGAATGAAAAAAATATGCGTGTCCGACAACGGCTGCGGTATTTTGCCCGAAGACGTGCCGACTGCGTTTATGGCTCACGCAACAAGCAAAATAAGTTGCGCCGAAGATCTCGACAGCATCGCGACGCTTGGTTTCAGGGGCGAGGCGCTGCCCAGCATAGCCGCGGTAGCGTGCGTAAAAATGAATACGAGAACGCCTGATTCTCAAACGGGATTTACCTATTGCGTGGATAACAGCGAAGTTATCGATAGCGGAGAAAGCGGTTGTCCGTTCGGAACGAGCGTAACCGTCGCTGGGCTGTTCGATAAAATTCCGGCGCGCAAAAAATTCCTCGAAAAACAGCAGCGTGAAGAGTCTGCAATTACCGGAATGATTGAAAAACTCATTCTCGCAAACGCAAACGTTTCGATTAAATACTCCGTAAACGGTAAAACGGTCTACTCGTCTGCAGGTCAGGGCATAGAAAACGCAATCTATACGGTTTACGGGAAACAATTCTACGACGGTCTTGTAAAAATCGGAAAAGAAGAGAACGGAATAAAATTAAACGGATACATATGCAAGCCGTCTGCGAGCAAACACACTAAAAGTTACCAGACGTTGGTCGTCAACGGCAGATACGTTATAAGCGACGAAGTTTCCTACTGGATTTACGGATGCTACATGAATTATCTGATGAAGCGTCAATACCCGGCATACATTCTTTATCTCGATATTCCGTTCGACCTCGTTGACGTAAACGTTCACCCGAACAAACTCGAAATCAAATTCGCAGATCAGGGAATAGTTAAAAAACTAATCACGGATACGGTAAAGAACAACGTTTTGTCTACGCTGATGACCCCTGCAGGCCTTTCGGACGACACCGTATTTTTCCCGGACTCGCAATCGCCGCGTCAAACAGAAAATGCGGTGACACACGTTGAAAAACAAGATGATTTCGTTGAATTTATCCCGGCTGTCGAGAATAGCGAAGACGCTCCGAAACGCGAATTCGTCACTCACGAAAAGTTCGACAGTTCCGTTCTCGGCGAGATAGTTACGAAAAAGGTACACAGCGATAAAGCGATGCCGCAAAAAGACGCTTTTTCGGACAGCGCGCAAAAAGACTCGTTTGAAATTTTCAAAAACACGGTTGCCGATATATCGGATAAAAACGAAAGTCATGACGATCACGCGTTTTTCGAAAGAATTTCTGCCGAACTTAACTCCGACTGCGTAACCCCTTACGCAAAAAACGATAATTTTAACGATAAAACAACCGAAAATAAAACAAAAGAAGAAGCGTTATCTGCGAAATCCGAATCGGTACAACAATCTTTCAAAGACGGGGTCGAAGCCGTATATTGCGGAAAACTGTTCAACACATATCTGATTTACGAGTGCGGCGACGATGCTTTCGTAATCGATCAGCATGCCGCTCACGAGCGCATTTTGTTTGATAAACTCACCGAAAAATTCGCGACGCGTTCGGTTATCATTCAAAATCTACTGATCCCGTACACGTTTACGTTACGTTCGGACGAAGCGCAACTTCTGTGTGACGCCGAAAAAACGCTTAAAGAATGCGGATTTTGTTTCGAACGGTATGAAGACAACACTTTCAGTCTTAAAAGCGTTCCGACCGAGTGTTCGGACATGGACATCAGTCAGTTTCTCGGAAATCTTATCGGTAACGTAATCAATAAAAACAGCATAGGCAAAGCCGATATATTGTACGGTAATCTTGCACAATGGGCTTGCAAAGCCGCAATAAAAGGCGGTATGGATATTCCGCAATGCGAAATCGACCGACTGATTTTTGAAATGCTCACGGACGGAAGAGTTCTCGTTTGTCCGCACGGCAGACCGATTATAATTAAAATCGGCAAATCGGACGTCGAAAAAGCGTTTAAGAGGATCGTATGAGCAAGCGAAAAATTTTTGTCTTAACCGGTCCCACCGCCATCGGAAAAAGCGATGTCGCCGTCGAATTTGCGCTTAAAACCGGATGCAGCGTTATTAGTGCCGATTCCATGCAGGTTTATCGCGGACTCAATATCGGAACGGGAAAAATAACTCACGCCGAAATGCGCGGCGTTCCGCATTACATGATCGACGTGGCAAATCCCGATGAAGAATACTCCGTCGGAAGATACGTCTCGGAAGCGGAAAAAGTGATTGAAAAAATGTCTTTGCCGCCGATCGTGGTGGGCGGAACCGGGTTATATATAACGTCGCTTGTTTGCGGCAACGATTTCGGCGGAGCAGGAACGGACGACGGCATAAGAGAAAAGTGGAAAGGCATACTCGAAGAAAAAGGAAAAGAGTACGTTTACGAATATCTTAAAAAGATAGATCCGCTTTCCGCCGCAAAAATAAGTATAAACGACACAAAGCGAGTTATTCGAGCGATCGAAATTTACGAAATTACGGGGAGACCGAAAAGTCAGTCCGTCGCGGAAAACAACGATAAATACGAATCAAAAACGGTAATACTTTACGATGACGATCGCGACGCACTCTATAAAAGAATAAACGACAGAGTGGACAAGATGTTTGCCGCAGGACTTGTTGACGAAGTCGAATCGCTTATTAGGTATGAAAATTGCCGCTCGATGCAGGCAATCGGATATAAAGAAGTCGTGGCGTATCTTAAAGGACAAATTTCCAAACAAGACGCCGTCGAACAAGTAAAGCAAAACTCGAGAAACTACGCAAAACGTCAACTGACATACTTCAAAGGGATGAAAATAAAAAACAAAGAATATGTAAAATATGACGATTTTGACGGCATTTTTAATGTTTTTCAGTAATTTTAAGTACTATGTCTGACATAGTAGAGGAAGCAAAATGGATATAGAAAAACTAATAGAAGACAGTGAACGGCAACTTAAAGAAACGTTCAAAAAAATAGACGATACGGCACTTTACAATCAGCAAAAAGTGCTTGCCGCGTTCCAGAAAGAGCGTGTTGCTCTTCGACATTTCTCGGGAACGACCGGATATGGCTACGACGACATAGGACGAGATACTCTCGCAAAAATTTATGCAGACGTATTTAACGCGGAGAGTGCCATAGTTTCGCCGCTTATAGCAAACGGAACGCACGCGATATCGATCGTTCTTTTCGGATTATTGCGCCCCGGAGACATAATGTATTCGATTTCCGGAGATCCGTACGACACGTTGATGGACGTTATAGTCGGCGACGACATGGGTTCTCTTAAAGAATACGGCGTACAATTCGATAAAACGGATCTATGCGGCAATCTTTTCGATAAACCGGCAATCGAAAACTATCTGAAAACACATAATCCGAAAATGATTTTTATTCAGAGATCGAGGGGGTATTCGTCGCGCGACGCTTTTACCGTCGAAAAACTTGCCGATATAATCGCTTTCGTACGACAGTTCAACAAAGACGCCGCAATCGTGGTAGATAACTGCTACGGCGAATTCGTAGAAACGAAAGAGCCGACCGACGTCGGCGCGGATATAGCGGTCGGCTCGCTTATCAAAAACCCCGGAGGAGGACTTGCTCCCACCGGCGGATATATCGTCGGAAAAGAAAAATACGTTACTCTTGCATCTTACAGACTTACTTGTCCCGGAATCGGCGCAGAAGTAGGCTCGTACGCTTCGACCTATCAATACTTCTATCAGGGTTTTTTCATTGCTCCGCACACGGTGGCTCAAACGTTAAAAGCCGCACAGTTGTTCTGCCGCACGTTCGCATCTTTAGGCTATCCGGTTGTCCCGGAAGCGGGAAATGAATACGGAGACATAATCGCATCTATAAAATTCGACACCGAAGACCAACTGATAAATTTCGTTCAGGCGGTGCAGTCTACTTCGCCCGTAGACAGTTTCGTCGTTCCCGAACCGTGGAACATGCCAGGCTACAATCACAAAGTAATAATGGCTGCCGGAACGTTCGTTCAGGGCGCATCCGTGGAAATGAGTGCCGACTCGCCCATAAAAGAGCCGTATATTGCATATTTTCAGGGCGCACTGACTTACGAACATGCAAAAATCGCGCTCCGGGCGTGCCTTAAAAAAATATTCAAGCAATAAGGAGAAAACAAATGAGTAAACAAAGAAATTTTCTACTATTCCCCGATTTTCGCAATAAAGCAGTGACGCTCAGTTACGACGACGGATCGATTCACGACAGAAAGTTAATCGAAATAATCAACAAATACGGCTTAAAAGCTACGCTTAATATCAGCAGCGGCAAATTTGCAAACGATGACGCCGAAAATCCTTGGTATTTGTCCGCAAAAGATGCTCTTGAACTGTATAAAGGGCACGAAATTGCCGTTCACGGACAATATCATCTCTCGCTCAGCGCTGTACCGGCTTCGCAAGCCACTCAAGACGTTCTGCTAGACAGACTTGCGCTCGAAAAACTCACCGGTAAAATAGTAAACGGAATGGCTTATGCAAACGGAGCCGTAAACGACGCGGTCGTTGAAATAGTTGCCGGCTGCGGAATCCGCTATTCGAGAACTACGGTTTCCACCGAAAACTTCGATATTCCGAGCGATTGGCTGCGTATGCCTGCAACCTGCCATCACGACAATCCGAAACTGATGCAACTGGTCGATCGGTTTCTCTCTCCGATCACCAACACATATCCGTGGGCGCATAAACCGAAATTGTTCTATCTGTGGGGACACAGCCACGAATACAACAACAATAACAACTGGGAAATACTTGAAAACTTCTGCAAAAAAATATCCGGAAGAGAGGACGTGTGGTACGCTACGAACGGCGAAATTTACGATTATGTAACCGCGTTCGATAATCTGATTTATTCGGCAGACGGTAAAATCGTTTATAACCCCTCAAACACGACGTTATACTTCAATAATATTCTCACCGGAAATAAATACGAAATAAAACCCGGCGAAACCGTAAACGTTTACGAAAACTAATACGCCTTCGAATTTAATACATCGTTCTATACAATGCCGCGAAACATAAAATCGCGGCATTGTTTTATAAAAACGACACGCAACAGACTGTTGATTTTAATAATTTTATACAACTAAACAAACTGTTTAGTCAATTCAACATATTGTTTAGTCAAAAAGCAGTACCCGTCTATTGTTTTTATGATATAATTAAGTCGCACGAAATCAAAAGGAGCGAATCATGTTACAACACAATATCAAGTCACTCAGGCTTCAAAACGGATTAACGCAAAAACAATTGGCTGACGAATTACACGTTACGCCGCAAGCGGTTTCGAGATGGGAAAACGGCGAAGTCGAGCCTTCGGTTTCCGCAATCGGCGAAATGGCAAAGATTTTCAACGTTTCGTACGACGAACTAATGAGAGGTAAAGAAGATGACGAAGAAAAAGAAGAACTCGCATCGACGTCTTTTCCGGATTTGCAGAGCGATTTAACGCCGCTTCAATCGGAGTTGCCACCAATAGAATTACCTCCGAATAACGATGAAACGCCCTTTGCAATCGATTTAATACCTCAGTCAAGCACAAACGATACGACACACGATGCATCGACAGTCACGATAACGGATGAAAAACAGCAAACCGACGACACACGGCACAAGCCCATTTTGTGGCTTTGCGATGAGTGCGGTAAGCCGCTTTATTCAAAAAAAGACGTTGTACATAAACGCATATACAGCAACGGCGTGAAAATCCGAGACGCGCATTTATGCAAAACGTGCGGACAATACTTCGAGCAGGAGAACGGCACCGAGGAGTGGCAGAAAGCCAAAACGCAGCGAACGCAATCGTTTGCTTTCGGAACGGCAATCTTTGTCGCAATACTGGCGATCGGAATATTCGTGTCGATCAGATTCAATCTGGACGTCAGATTAATCGCTGCCATTTTCGCACTCGACGTTTGCGCGTTCACGTTTTCGTCATGCTTGCTTCTTCGCAATAATTTTATAGAAGACGTATTTCTCGAAGTTTCGACGTGGGGTATCGTAAAATTCCCGGGACTGATATTTTCGTTCAGTCTGGACGGATTTGTTTGGCTTATCGGCATGAAAATTCTGTTCTGGATTATAGGACTTGCGCTGGGAATTCTTGCGATTTTGCTTGCATTCGCGATTTGTTTGCCGCTCAGTTTTTTCGTCTATCCGTTCGCACTGAGAAACAGTTTTATTTACCCTGAAAAATCTTGTTAATAATAAAAGGAGAATCGATATGAAAAAAATCAAAAAAATCGTTTTAACCACATTAACGTTGCTGTCAGTTTTATTGCTATTTGCGGCATGCTCACAGGCAAAATCCGACACAAAGCCCGCTCTTAAAAAGTTCGAAGGACTGGAATTTAATTCGCTTACGACCACATATGACGGCAGCGAGAAAAAAATCGAACTGACGGGCGATCTCCCGGAAGGCGCGAAAGTAGAATATAATTCGAATACAGCCACAAACGCAGGCAAGTATTCGGCGTCCGCAAAGGTTTCTTTAGATGGGTACGAAACTCTTGAGATCAAAGCCGATCTCATTATCGAAAAGGCAACTTACGATATGTCCGGAGTCAAGTGGAAATACGGCGACGCTTTCGTTTACGACGGAACGAAAAAAGAAATTACCATCGAGAATCTTCCCGAGGGCGTTACGATTGCAGAATACGAGGGAAATAAAGCAACTTATGCCGGGGAACATACGGCGTCGGTGCGTTTTTCTTACGATAGCCGCAACTATAACGAGCCAAAAATCCGCGATTGCGTCTGGAGTATACTGAAGGCAACGTACGACGTAAGTCAAACAGAATGGAACTATACCGAACCTTACGTTTACGACGGGAAAGAAAAGTCGATAAAGGTTAAAAATCTTCCCGAGGGCGTAACGGTTGCCGAATATAAAAACAACGTCGCAACGGACTCCGGCGATTATACCGCATCGGTTAGTTTTTCTTTCGACAAAATCAATTATAACGAGCCGTTAGTCCCCAATTGCAACTGGACTATTATGAAAGCGGACATAACGTCAATCGAATTTTACGGCGCAACGGTAGAATACGACGCAAAAGAACACTCTCTGTCATTCCGCGGAGATCTGCCCGAAAACGCTTCGGCGATAATTACTTATAACGATGAGAACGTTACCGGTGTAAAGGAAGTGGGTACATATCGGGTTACGCTGACGATTACCGCCCCGAACTACAATGCATACGAAAAAACGGTAAATCTGAGAATAATATCGGTTGACGAACTGCTGTACAGCATCGTTTTTAACGGCAAAGTTTATTTTCAGAATGCACTGGACAAAAAGACATTTTACGCGGCTCATAATGGCAATATCGAAAAAATAAACGACGACGTCCCCGAGCATTTCACGACCAACGGGAAAAGCTTGTATTACACCACAACAAAATTTCTTAACCGCAAAGTCATAATGAGTTTTGACGGAAACAAAGCAAGCGAACTGACTAACGTAACCGGAACCGAACTGACTTGCGACGGAACTTATTTATACTACGCCGTCAATAATTTGATCCTAAATAAAGACAAAAACGGCATCTATAAATTACGGCTTGACGGAACGGATACCAATCCCGTGCGACTGGTTAAAGACACTGCGAAATATACCGTAGTTAAAAACGGATACGTTTACTATGCAAATCAGTCGGACGGCGGTAAACTATACTCCGTTCCGACCTCAGCAACCGAAAACGAAACGGGGACTAAACTGTGGGATGAAAAGATAGAATACTTGCTCGAAGATAACGGCGTTCTGTATTTTAATTCGACGTATAAAAAATTCGGTATAGGTCTTGCCTCTGCAATACGAAAATACGTCATCGCCACGGGAAACTGCATCAAACTCACGACGGATTCAGGTAAATATCTCACGAAAAACGGAAATTACATCTACTATATAAACAACGATAAAATCACCGGAGAAATTTTCGGAGACGGCATATACAGAGTCAGCACGCTGATGACCGAAGACAACGATACTTCGGGTACTAAAATCTTGTCGGAGGAAGATAACGGCTATTGTTCGCTCACATCCGACGGAGTGTATTTTTACTATTACAAATTAAACGATAAGCATTTTTATCGCTATAACGCAACCACAGGAGAAGAATCCGATTTAATGGCAAACTTCACCGTCTGACCGTCCTGTCGCTTTCATCGCTACGCGTGCGGGCATACTTCATCGGAGTAACGCCGAAACGTTCGCGAAAAAGAGCAATGAAGTGGGAATAGTCTGTGAATCCGCACGAAAAACAAGTGTCACCGACCGAACGTCCGGATTTTAGCATTTTCTTCGCTTGCGATAATCGCCTCGACGTAACGTATTTTGACGGCGTGGTAGTGAGATTCGCACGAAAAAGCCGACAAAGAGTACTTCTGCTGATAAAAAAACGCTTACATAAATTCTCTACGGAACAATCGGAATCGAAATTTTCGTCGATATACTCGGTAATTCTAATCAACAAATCCGGAACCGCAACTTTTACGCAATCTGAGTTGCGGTTTGCGTCTATTATCGACAATATTTCAACGAACGCTTTTAGCGCTTCGAGCGATAAAACCTCACCTGTATTTTTCAGCACGTTAAAGCACTCAATCAGCCTTTCTTTTTGCTCTTTATTCGCAGAAATAAGATTTTTTTCGCCGCTTTGTCGTTCGAAAAACGCACGAAGAAGATTTTTCGGAGCCCCGTCAATCCACATGCAATAGTGTTCGCATACGCCGTCCTCGTGATAGACGCAGTGATGGAATTCGTCCGGTCTGGTGATGATCAGATCGCCGCGAGAAACCGGATAAACCGCATTTTCCACGACAAACGAAACGTTTCCGCTGCCGTTAAGGTAAATTTCACACACGTCGTGAATATGAGATACGTCGCAAGCATGTTCGCTCGCCTTGTAATAATCGGCGCTATGCGTCACGACAAAGCCGATCTGTTTCAAATCATCGAAGTAATTGATTAGCGGTTGAATTTTCTCTTTCATACGATTCTCCGTTGACATAAATACAATGTTTTATGGCATACATGTCATTGATTAATTTCAAACATGTCGCTATAATAATAGTATAATTTGAATTGCTTGTCAAGTTTTTTTGACTGAGAAGGTTTTATGGAAAATTTGCCGATTTGGTTACTTTTAACGATAACACTGCTTGCCCAAACAGTCAGCACGTTGCTTCGGCGTGTTTACAGCGATAAGGTCTCTTGTACTAAGTCCGGTTATAACATTTTCAACGCGGTGTTAAGCGCTGTTTGCGCGATCGTTCTTGCTGCATTATCCGGTTTTAATCTCGAATGTTCGACGTATACGTTGGTTTCTGCGATAATATTCGGTGTGATAACCGCGCTCAGTTCGGTATTCGTTCTGATGGCAACGGGAATAGGACCGCTGTCGTACACGACCGTAATAGCGTCGTCTTCAACCGTAATAACCGCGCTCAGCGGCTGCATATTCTGGGGCGAACAAATTAAAATCACTCAGATTATCGGAATCGTTTTAATGCTTGGTTGTTTGTTTTGTTCGGTAAAAAAGGACGATTCAAAAGCAAATACGTCGATTAAATGGCTTATTTTGTGCTTGCTTGCAATGCTGTTTTCGGGCGGAGTGGGCATTATGCAAAAAATTCACCAATCGTCCAAACACGCAGGCGAATTGTACGCGTTTCTCGTGATAGCGTTTGAAATTTCCACAATTGCTTCGCTTATAACGCTCGCTTTCACCGTGAGAAAAGACAAAGGAAGAATATTGGTCGAAAACGCCGCGCTCTCAAAATCAAAAACCGTGCTGAATATCTCCGTTTTGGGTATCGTAAGCGGAGTTTGTGTTGCTGCATGCAACGCTATAAATTTGTATTTATCCGGGAAAATGCCGTCCGCAGTACTTTTCCCCATACTCAACGGCGGCAGTTTAATCATCATCGTTCTGGCGTGCATGGTTATATTCAGAGAAAAACTTTCGCTTAAACAGTGGGTGGGAATAGGTCTTGGCGCTGCCGCGGTATTGCTTTTGTGCTTGTAAAATTAGTCGTTTATTTAGGTCGGTTGCAACAATCGACCTTTTATCTTTTGCTTATTAATAGGAAGAAGGGGATGTAAAAAATTTTTTGCGTGAACCAACGCAACAAAAAAGCGCTTGACCTACTGATCAAACGCTTTATTTTGGCAGGAGAGACGCGATTCGTAAGCGGCTCCTGCCGCGGAATAGCGATTGCTGCGCTCATGCGCCAATCGCGTCACAAAGCAGCCTCTTCGATTGCGTGAAACACAAAATATAAAAGTGCCTCGCATTTACATGCAAAGCACTTATTTTGGCAGGGGAGACGCGATTCGAACACGCAACCTACGGTTTTGGAGACCGCTACTCTACCGTTGAGCCACTCCCCTAAGCGTAAACATTATACACCTTTACGGGAGTGTTGTCAATCGTTTTAAAGTAAAAATTATTCTTTTGCCGCAAAAAATTTATTTCTGTAAAGCAATCTGAAGAACAAGTAACTAAGCGGTAGATTCGTACTCAAAATCATGGGCATGAACAGCGTAACCGAATAATCGGCAATGGAGGAGCGCAGCGGCATTCCCATGAAAAGATTCACACCGAATGAGAGCAGACATATCAGAAGCATTACGACCAGTTTATACCAGAGCGATTCGATTATACTGTTTTCTATGCGCTTTTTCGCTCTCGGATTGTTATAGTATTTAATAGCGGCAACAATCGGAATAACGAGCGAAACAATAATCGCAAGAACGAATGTAGCGGTGTCTAATTTACCGGTCGAACCGACGCCGTTTTTGCATACTATGTATGTGACAAGCGATTCGAGCAGCATAATTACAAAGAGCATGCCGCCGATAACAAGACGCAGCAAACTGTCATTATAATAATATTTAACCGAATAGCGATGTTTTGCCGAATTATCGTTAGTTCTGACAACGACTTCTTCGCCTAATTCTCGTGCAGACTCTACAATATTTCCGAAAGCGCGAACCGAAACTCTGTCGTTGAGTTCGAGTGCGTTGTTCTCTATGTCTGTCTTGGTAATATCGGAACCCGTATTGCCGAATTTATCGATCATCTCGGTCAAAACATTCTGATATTCGTTGCCCGGAGTAGCGCTTGATTCGATTTCGGCTTGAGCGGCGTCACCGGCTTTTTGCATTTCTTCACCGTCATGATAGCGGATGAAGTCGGTTTTTTCTTCTTTGAGAGGAGAAAGTTCGGCTTCGATGGCGTCGGCAGCAGAATCGCTCGAATCGGCATAGGGGTAATCCGCTTCCGAATAATTATCTCCGAAAGGCATGGCGGAGGCAATGGAATCGTATTCTACGTTTTTCGCAGTCGGACTGAAAATATTATTCGATTTAGATAAGTCGCCGGTTTTCAAATCATCGATATAACTGTTTTCTCCGTTGGTTCTGTTGAAAATAGCACTGATATCTTCGGTCTCTTCGCCGACCTCGGGTTGCTTTTGCTCGTTTTGAGCGGCAATACCGGCGTCAAACCAGGAAATATCGCCTTTTTTTGCACTTTCGGCACCGTCAAAATGCGTTTCGGAAGTGTTGTACGGAGCAAATTCTTTATTTTGTTCGCCAGCGGGCTGTCTTCCGAAATCGGGCGGTAAAAATCTGCCGCCGTCTCCGGTCGAAACGTTGCCGTCGTTTACATCGTTATTTGTTTTATCTTCGTCTACGGTAGCCGCGCTAAGATCGGGTTGTTTTTCAGGTTGAACGGCAATATCGGAAATGGAAAGTTGCGCGCCGTCGTCTTTCGCTGTTTCATTCGCCGCGTTTTGTTCGGAAGTCTGCTCCGATTTTTCCGCTAAGATATTTTTATATTCAGGCTCGGACGTAATAACGTCATTCACCGTTTCTATATTGGTTTTTTCCTGTTCGGCAACGGTGGAAACAGTGACGACAGAGGTAGAGGTTGCATCGGTTTGCTCGGACGAAATGCGTTCGTCGGGACGAGAAATTGCGGGTTCATCGCCCAAATCGTACTTATTCTCGGAAATAAGTTTGTCTATAACCGTGCGGGAATACTCGTAATCATCCTGACTTTGCTTAAAAACTTCTCTTCCGAGATCGGTAAGAGAAAAGTATTTACGCCTGCCGCCGTTGGATTGTTCGCCCCAATACGAACTGACATAGCCCAAAGATTCCAGGCGTTTTAAACACGAGTACAAAGTGGGCTGTTTAATCGAAAACTGCCCGTGGCTTTTTTGCTCGATTTCGCTCACTATATCATAACCGTAGCGATCGCCCGAATAGAGTGCGCTTAAAATTATGGTATTGATATTACCGCGAAGAAGATCGCTGTTGATTTCTTTTGGCATAATTCTCCTTAAATTGTTTCAAAAGACTTCTTTGTCTACTAATTATATAATAAAACAAAGGTAAAGTCAATCGAATGAGAATAAAATACTTAAATTAATTGAGTACTATGTCACACATAATACTCAACTGTCGTTGTTTTGACGTAATTTGATTAAATTTGCGCTGTTTCTGCGTATTTCGTCACTAATTGCCGCATAGTGCTTCTTTGTCGTATTGACGTCACGATGACCGAGAATATCCGCAACGACGTATATGTCTTTGGTTTCGCGATACAGTGTGGTGCCGAAAGTAGAGCGCAATTTATGCGGAGTAATTTTTTTCAACGGAGCCGCAATAGCCGCATATTTTTTCACAAGATTTTCGACCGTACGAATATTGATTCGTTTGCCCTGAAGCGATAAAAACAAAGCGTCGTCATCCTTCATGTTTTTTCCGAACTGTGTTTGGTCGGTAATCTGATCCTCTTTCCAGTTAAGATAATCGATAAGAGCGGAGGCAACTTCTTCTGAAAAATACAAAATCGCCTTATTGCCGCCTTTTCGAGTAACCAGCACGGAATTATTATCAAAATTCAAATCCGAATTATTGATTCCGACGCATTCGCTTATTCGAATTCCGGTTCCGAGCATGAGAGAAAGCAAAGCGACGTCACGAGTTTTTGTAATGGCGTGATAATTTTTTTCGCGAACCGATAGAGAGTCGCCCGATACCGCCTCGTCAAGCAATCTCGACATCTCGTTTTTTTCAAGAAAAACTATAGGTTTGTCGTGAATTTTCGGGGTGTCGACCTTCTGCGTAATGTTGCTGTCTAAAAAATTATGCTTGTAATAGTACTTGAAAAACGAGCGAAGAGCAGATAATTTTCGTTCTTTCGCGCGCTCTCCGCACTTGATTTTTTTGCCATCATCACCTATGTAATAAGACAGATATTCCAGAAAAAGTTCAATATCAAACGCTTCAAGTTGAGATAAATCTTCCAGTGTAATGTGTTTTACATCGGAATATTTATTTTTATATCGCGTTTTAAGCAAATAATGGAGAAAAATCTTCAAATCGTTCGCATATGCAAAACGAGTAAGGGGAGTAGTGCGCATTTGTATTCCGACTATGAATTGCCTGACGTATTCGGGTAATTGATCGCAAATTTCACGCGTTCGCTCCGTATACAATATTTCTCTGCTCTCAAAGTAATCGCTCATGCTTAAATTATAACATATTATTCGTAAAATTCCAATTAAATAAATTATTTTTATTTATCGGTGCGCTGACAAATGTAATTTACCGTTTGCAAAAACGTTGATTTTCTCAAATAACTAACAGAATTCAATTTGCAGGAACTTGTTCGGGAAATGGGACTTACGAAAGTCAAGAACAACGACAAGATGATAGTATTCAGGAGAAAACATGATAATACATAATCAGCCGGCGGACATTATAATCAAGAAAAGTCCGGGCGCTCCGACAGGGCTTCGGTGGCACTGGTTTCGCTGGTGCTTCCAGAATTCGAAACTAAAAAATTATTTCGAACTCATATACGATTATACCGGCAACGGCTACGTATTGGTACGAGCCAAACACCGGGACGACTTCACGAAAAAAACGGGCATTTCAAGACGTTATGATTGGGAAATTTTTTCCGTGCTCAGAACGAGCAAACAATGCTATAGATGTGTTTACACGGACGTTTTAATGGGCGACGTGAAATACTTCACGGCACATTCTCCCGAGAAATTGCTTCGAAAAGTCGCGAAAGTCGCAAAAATAAGTACTATGTCTGACAAAGTATCCGGGAAATAGTTTATTATTCGTAAAAGTGTAGTTTTACGAATAGTTGTAATTCGTGTCGCTCTCCCTTTTTGCTTCTCGTTTTATTTGTTTTTTAGGCTGTTATTGCTCTGTTTTTTTCTTACTTTCTAATCCCATTAATCTTTTACTTTGATTTTAGTAAATTTTGGCATTTTTTATTTTTTCGTATACTTAAAAACAGAAGCCTTAAATCTTCTACTTTTATGAGTTATGTGTTGCCATTATCAAGGGCAACACACGGCTGCGCTGCAATAAGGCTTCCGCGTCGCAGGGCGTACTCTCGTACGCTCCGGCGCGACTTGCGGAGATTTAAAGCAGCGTGCCCGGCGTTCGAGCGCTCGCAAACAGCGTCAAAAAAGACTGCATCACCCGAGACAGATAACCGTCCGTATTTCTACTCTCGTACCTATCAGGATCTTACAACTGCACGTTCTTCCATCTTCTGTTGGCGTTCGTTCTAGTCGTTCGCAAAATCTTTTCTCAATCACTTTTTATGATTTTTGTTCAGACCTCCTTTTTCTTGTTGCATAGGTGTTTTTCATTTTTTCATTGCTTCTGTTTTTATATTATTACACTTCAAAATTTTTGTCAACTAATTTTCTATCGTCGGAAAAATTTTTTCGGCTAATATGGCACAAAGCAGGCTATTTATTCCAAGGTGTTTGAGCAAAGAGCCTCGGAGTTTAGCGTTCGAGCGGCTCACGGGGCGGACGACACACGGCCGCCCGGCATGAAGCCTAACGCTAAACTCTTCTCTTTTGCTCAAACCTTTCTCGGCATAAACCGCCTGCTTTGTCTGTGTTTATTTTTAACGGTTGTTTTTTCTTCCTATTTTCTCTCTGCTTGCATAGTTACAACTATTACGCAAAACTACCATTTTACAAATAGGTTTATTTTTACCTATCGAACACACCAACGGTTTTTTTAATCGAAGGCTACCGTTGACGTGTTCTCGACTAATAAAACTATTGCGTAAAATCTGACAAGTTTTACGAATAGTTAGAAAGTATACCTCCGCTTATTTTTCTTTACTTCTCTTTGTTGTAATGCTGTCTGGTAATGCGTCTACACACACTACTTACGGAATTATATCTGTCTAAGGCTTATTTTCCGCGGTAAGTTCTTTTTATTCCAAGATGCTTGTTTACACGAGCCTCGGTGCTCGGAGGTTTGTTCGGCTTTGCCGTCAACGCTATGGCGCCGTCGGCTGTTCAGCCTACCACCAAGTACTTCTCATACAAACAAGCCTTTCTCGGCATAAACGAACTTTCCGCTACTGTTCTCCTTAACGTGTACAAAAGCTTGTTTTCGATAAAAAACAATCAAACCGCGCCACATTACCTTTTTATCACAAAAATGATTTGCAGTGGATCGTTCGAATATAATTTGCAAATCGTTGTCAACGCTATATTTTATTTTATAAACAAATTTTTCCATAGTACTATGTCTAACATAGTACTATGGATTGTCGCTTTTGACCCGTTTTCCAATATTTTTACTGATTTTTCATGTTGAACCAAACGGTTATTCTACAAGGCTGCCGATCATAATTCTGACCTGCGGAAGCATAATCAACGAAATTTATTTCATCCTCA
>CAKQDN010000022.1 GCA_934229275.1 uncultured Clostridia bacterium
TTTAAAGCCTCCTTTGCTTTGCAAGGGAGGTGGATTCGAGCGTCAGCGAGAAGACGGTGGGATCAAAATCGTTTGAGTTTTATATCGGCTTATGTAAAACATAACCGCAAATCAATCGTCCTCTTTAAAGCCTCGCCCTTCGGGAGAGGTGGCACGGCTTTGCCGTGACGGAGAGGGTAATTCATCCCACGCTTAAAACAAAAAAGCACGACGATTCTTTCGCCGTGTTTTTTTTGCCGTTATATTATTCAAATTATCGAAAATCTATTTTATCCGATATAATTTATCGTTGCTTTCGTCAGCCAACCATTATTTCCGACGTTATATATCTTGCCCCACTGCTCTTCCGTTCCCGTATAATTAACCTCTTCAAGACTGCGGCACTCCGCAAAAGCGCCCCAACCTATGTTTATTATGCTATCCGGAATTAGAACGCTTGTAAGATTCATGCAGTTCTCGAATGCGCCGCCGCAAATTATTTTTGTCCGTCTATCCATTATGCAAGTTTTTATATCTTTACTTTTTGCCTTAACCAACACTACGCACGAATTTTTGCGACCGCCCAAATACAACGCGTTATCGTACTCGTTATAATTAAGGTTATTGCATCCGATAAACGCTCCTATTCCTATAACGCTCACACCATCCCCCATTTCTACGTTTTTAAGATTGCTGCACCATCTGAACGCGTAACCGCCTATTTCCGTTACGCTATCCGGTATGGTTATGCTCGTTAACCCCGTGCACCCCTCGAACGCAGAATCGCCTATGCCCGTTACTCTATCGGGGATAGTTACCCTCTTAATATTTCCGCAACCGCTGAACGCATAATCCCTGATAAATTTCGTGCTTTCGTTAATTTCGCACGCCGTAATGTTCTTATTTTTCGCCTTCACTAATATGACGCACGGATTGTCGTTATTGCCCAAATATAATGCGTTGTCGAACTCGTTATATTTAAGATTGCAACCGTTGAAAGCATCATCTCTTATGCTTATTATGCTATCCGGAACGGTTATGCTTGTAAGATTACTACATTCGCCGAACGCTTTATTTCCTATATGCGTTACGCTGTTTCCCATGGTCACGTTCGCCAGACTCTTGCAGTACCAGAACGCATAATCGTCGATGGTCGTTACGCTGTCGGGAATGATTATGCTTGACAGATTATCGCAGTAGGAAAACGCATCCTTCCCAATCATCGTCACGCCGTTTCCTATAGTCACGTTCTTAAGTTTATCGCAATCTCTGAATGCTCCGTCACCGATGCTCGTTACTCCGTTTCCTATGGTTGCGCTAACAAGGTTTTTGCAATTAGAAAACGTTTCTCTTTCTATCGTTGTCACGGAATCGGGAATAGTTACTCTTGTAATATTACTTTTGGCAAACGCCTCTCTAAAAATCGTCGTGACGGGCTTTCCGTTATACTCGGGAAGAATGTATATTTCCGCTGTTTCTTTTGACGAAAACGCAGCCACGCCGTATGCATTACCGTCATCAGTGAAAACATATTCAACCCCTTCGGTGTTTGCCCACTCTCCACACTTTACGCATTTGCCGTTTTCGTACTTGTGTTCGCACTTGCACGCAGAAAGAACCGTAATCGCTGAAAAAGTCAGGCAGCACGTCACCGCTATAAAAACGATTTTGAAGAATTTTTTCATGGTTTTTCTCCTTTTACACCTTTATGCACATAATATACATCATTTTGTGGCGTATGTCAAGTGTTTTACATCATTTTGTGATATAAATTAGACATGGATTTGGCAAAAAAAGTGGGCGAAAACTTAAAGGCGGCGAGAAAAGCATGCGGTCTGACACAGAAAGAGGTCGCTAGTAAAATGCTTATGACTCAGCAACAATACAGCCGTTTTGAAAACGGTGTTTTCGAACTGAACTATTCGCAAATTACCGCTCTATGCGCGCTTTTCGAAATTTGCCCGAACGAATTGTTTGACGGTTGCCGTCCGAATACGGAAAACTCGCCGCTCAAACGAACTTCTGCCGATGATATTTTAAAAAAATCACCCTCTCACGGCTGAGAGGGTTTATTTATTAAGTCAATAGTGCGATTTATCGTGACAAAGAGGGCGCGCATGATGATGTCGCTTGTTTAACCACACTTTTCCTGTATTACCATGTAGGGGAGGGGTTCCCCCTCCCGAAAAACATAATGTTTGTTTTTTTACATATGCCGATACATAACTTAAACGCTTTTAATCCCACCGTCTTCTCGCTATTGCTCGAAGCCACCTCCCTTGCAAAGCAAAGGAGGCTTTAAAAGGGCGTGATTTTAGAGTTTGCGGACAGTCGGGGACTCCTGTCCCTATAACCCTCTCCGTCGGCTATCGTCGCCACCTCTCCCGAAGGGCGAGGCTTTAAAGAAGTCATGATTTTAAAGTAAACGGGAGGGGAGACCCCTCCCCTACGATATAAGGATAAACGCACAGGACAAAACGAAATTATCCTATTATTGTAGGGACAGGCGTCCTTTGGCTGTCCGTTTACTTTTTGTAAAAAGTAAGACAAAAACTTTTGAATTAGGGAGTGTTTGGGAGAACGCACTCTTTGCTTCTTATTGTAGGGGAGGGGTTCCCCCTCCCGCTCTCTTAAAATCATGATAAAGCCTTTCACTCCGGGAGAGGCTTTAAAGTGTGCCTTCCACGCAACAATAAAAAACAAGGTTGGCGTTTCCGCTCAAGCAGAAAAACCAACCTTGATTTACTATTCACTTAACCTAACTCAAAAGTTTTTTGCTTACTTTTTTTCAAAAAAGTAAGTTATTCTGCCTTTTTCTCCTCGGCTTTTTTCTCGGCGTGAGCGTTTACCGCGGCGATGACTTCCTCGGCGGACTTGCCGTCCATTATGAGCGCGATTTCCTCGGCGTAAATGGTTTCGCACTCGGTAAGCACGCGCACCATGACGTCCAGTTTGTCGCGGTTTTCTTCCAGAAGTTTTTTAGCGGTTTTATAGCCTTCGTCCAGTTTAGCGCGGACGATTTCGTCGATTTTGGCAGCCGTTTCTTCCGAATAATTGACGGTATGCTGATAATCTCTGCCGATGAACACTTCCTGCGACGATTCGTAGCACACGGGACCGAGTTCGCTCATACCGAACCGCGTAACCATATTACGCGCGGTCTGCGTAGCCTGCTGAATATCGCCCATAGCGCCGTAGGTAACGTCGCCGATGACCAATTCTTCGGCTGCTCTGCCGCCCATGGTCGCCGCGATGTCCGCTTCGAACTGCTTTTTGGAGATATACGACGAATCGGTGTCGGGCTTATAGAACGTAAAGCCGCCCGCGTCCCCTCTCGGAATAATGGTGACGAGATGCACGCTTCTTCCGCACGGCATGAGTTGACGCACGATTGCGTGACCGGACTCGTGATAAGCGGTGATGCGCTTGTCGTACTCGGTAACGAGCCGCGACTTTTTGGCAGGGCCCATGCCCACTTTGTTGATCGCCTCGTCGATGTCTTCCATATTGATTTTCGTGCGGTTTTCGCGAGCGCAGATGATTGCGGCTTCGTTAAGCACGTTGGCGATGTCGGCACCGGTAAAGCCTGCGGTTATGCGGGCAAGCACCTTAAAGTCGACGTCGGAAGCAATGGGCTTATTTCTCGCATGAACGCGGAAAATGGCTTCTCTGCCGCGAACGTCGGGCGGATTGACGTGTACCTGACGGTCGAATCTGCCGGGACGCAGAAGCGCCGGGTCGAGGATGTCGGCACGGTTGGTTGCCGCCATGACGATAATGCCGTCGTTGGTAGCGAAACCGTCCATCTGAACCAGCAACTGGTTGAGCGTTTGTTCGCGCTCGTCGTTACCGCCGCCGAGACCCGCTCCTCTCTGACGACCGACCGCGTCTATTTCGTCGATGAAGATGATGCACGGCATGTTCTTTTTAGCCGTTTCGAACATATCGCGAACGCGGCTTGCGCCCACGCCGACGTACATTTCGACGAAATCGGAACCGGAAATGGAGAAGAACGGAACGTTCGCTTCGCCTGCGACGGCTTTCGCGAACAGAGTTTTACCCGTTCCGGGCGGTCCCACGAGCAGCACGCCGCGCGGAATTTTCGCCCCGACCTGAGTGTATTTTCCGGGATTTTTCAAAAATTCGACTATTTCTTTAAGTTCTTCTTTTTCTTCTTCGGCACCGGCTACGTCGGAAAAACGCACTTTGACGTTGTTCTGCATGTTGGCGCGTGATTTACCGAACCCGAACGTGCCTTCTCTGCCGCCGGAACTCATATCCGAGGTGAGCCTGCGCATAAGCACGATGACGAACACTATGCCGATTACCATCGCAAGCCCGTTGAGAACGTACATCCACACGCTCGTGGAGTTTCTGTCGGACTGCGAAACGGAGATATTGTGCAATTTTCCTTCCGTATCTTTATACTTATAGGACTGCGCAAAAGCCGATACGTTTACGAATTGTTCGTTATCCTTGCCGTCGTTGATTTTAAAGTCTTCGATATTGTAGTAGATGGTTGCCTTATACCACTTACCCTTCGAACCCAGAGTGCCGTTCTCGCTCATAACGAGATATTCGGTGGTGTCGCCGTTAATCCTGACTTCGGACACTTCGCCTGCCTGCACTTTTTCGATAAAATGGCTGCGACTGCCCTTGGCTGCGCTGCCGAGCATGCTGAAAACCAGCCATGCCGCAAGCACCACAAACAGCGTCAACGCTATATATATCCAGATTTTATTTTTCTTTTTCAATTGACACCTCCGTAAGTGTGAAAAACTCCCCGTCGAATATTATAACAAAAACGTCGCGCTTTAACAAGCAATTTTATGACGTTTACGCGCATTAAACAATGAAAATTGTGTTAAACACGCATTTTTTTGAAAAACGAGCAATTTTTCAGGCGAAAAGCACACGCGATAGTCATCGCTTGTCGAGCGACACGACGCTCTCCAACTCCTCGGCAAGCCTGACGGGTGCGTCGAGCATTACGTTATGACCGGAGTTCTTGATAAGCCGCACGTCCTTACTCGGCGCGTTCATTGCGGCGAGAAGCGTTAAAGCCGTTCCGCTGTCGGTTACGGCGTCCGCTCCTGCCTCGATAAAGGTAACGGGGACGGAAACCGAGGGCGGATCGGCTAAAAAATCGGTTTTGAAAATGCACTCGTCGTTTATTTTTTCGTGGCGCGGCATACTCTTTTCCACGTTTGCCCACGAGACGAGCGAGTATAAATCCTCTGCCGTAAAATCGGGACTGCAAAGCGCGTCGGCTATCAGCGAAAAATTGCTTTTTCCGCCTTTATAACCGCAATATTTTTCGTAGAGCGCGTGCAAGCCCGTCCAATCGGAAATATCCGTTTTGCGCACGCATCCGGAATTCAATAAGCCCTCGAACTTGCGCTTTATTTGCACTGCGTCGTCGAAATTGCCGCGTTTTGCCGCCGCTTCGAGTGCGATTTTTCTTATTTCCGAATACGAACGTCTGCCCGAAACGAACTGACACACGCCGACGTAGCCTTCGACTTTTTCGGGGTGACGAGCGGCGTATTTAAGTCCTAACACGCTGCCCCAGCAGTGTCCGACTATCCACGCCTTTTTTCTGCCGGTCACGGACAAGGCAAACGACACGACCTCGTCCAGATCGCGCAGTAGCGTTTCCAGGTCCTCGTCCGCGCCGTCGCTCCTGCCCGAGCCGCGCTGATCCCACTTGACGCACACGAACTTTTTGCGCGCGAGGGAATAAAAGCGGTCGTCCGTTCCGCGCATGGGGAGAGCGGGTCCGCCGTGAAGAAAGACGACGAGCGGTGCGCCGCAGACTTCGCCCTCTATCGATATATACTGATTTACTCCGCCGATTCTGACCCGTCCGCAGACGGAAACGCCGCGTTTTGCGCACTTATTTGCCGATTTCTTTATAAGTCTAACGGGCAAAAGAGGCAAAACGGCAAAGAAAAACGCCGCCTTAAACCAAGAATTCATCGGCTTTTTTTGCGGCGTTATTTTGTTGTTCTACTGTCTTTTGCACGCAACCTATTATGCGCCGCGGCAAAAAAGTTATTCTTCTTTAATGAGTTTGATGATGTCTTTAAGGTTGTTTTCCTGACCTACGACCATGCCCGAGAGAGCGCTCTTTCTCTGCTGCAAGTCGTAGATGCTCTCTTCGAGCGTGCCGCCCAGCACCAGTTTGTAGACGTGCACCGACTTGTTCTGCCCGATTCTGTACGCGCGGTCGGTTGCCTGATTCATGACCGATTCGTTCCACCACGGGTCGTAGTGAATAACTATGTCCGCGCCGGTAAGGTTAAGTCCCGTACCGCCTGCTTTGAGCGAAATCAGGAACACGTTCGTGTCGTCCACGTTGAATTTTTTAACCAGTTCGAGTCGCTCGGCTTTGGGATTCTCGCCGGTGAGCAGATAGAACGAGATATTGTTTTCGGCAAGGCGGTTTTTGATGATGTCCAGCATGGACGTGAACTGCGAGAACAGCAGCACTTTGTGTCCGCCTTCCACCGCGGACGCGATGAGTTCCATGCAACTTTCCAGTTTCGCGGAATTGCCGTTGTAGTCGGGATAGACGAGCGCCGGGTGACAGCACAGTTGCCTCAGGCGCGTTATCATGCTTAATACTTCGACGCGGTTGGGGTTGTCGGTGAGCGACAGCGAGCGTTTTACTCCCTGCATGTTCGCCGTGTACAGCGACTTCTGCTCGCCCTCCAAAAGCACGGTGAGTTTGCTCTCGATCTTGGGCGGCAGTTCTTTAAGCACGTCGGTTTTGAGTCGGCGCAGCACGAACGGCATAATGAGTTTTTTGAATTTGTCGGCAATGTCCTCGTCGCCGAACACGATTCCCTCTTCGTAATTGATCCGGAATTCGGAATACGTACCCAAAAATCCGGGCATAACGAAGTCGAAAATGGACCACAGTTCGCCGAGATGATTCTCGACCGGCGTACCCGTGAGCGCGAATTTGTGGTGCGCTTTAAGGCTTTTGACCGCCTGCGCGTTTTTGGTTTCGGGATTCTTGATGTTCTGCGCTTCGTCGGCGACGGCGTAATCGAACGTCACGTCGGAATACAGTTCGACGTCGCGGCGGATAAGGTCGTAGGACGTTATCACGACATCGTAGTCGGCGCGTTTTTCTATTAAGGCTTTTCTTTCCGCCTGCGAACCCATGACGATAAGCGTTTTGAGTTCGGGCGCGAATTTACGCACTTCTTCCTGCCAGTTGAGAAGCAGCGTGGTCGGGCAGATGATGATTGCCGAGCATTTTTCGCGGCTTAATAGCGCGATGATCTGCAGCGTCTTGCCCAGTCCCATATCGTCGGCGAGAATTCCGCCGAAGTTGTTGTCGGACAGTTTACGCAGCCAGTTGTAGCCCACTTTCTGATACTCGCGCAGTATTCCGCCGAGCGAGGGCGGCAGCGTGCTTACGTCGTCGTTGGACTGCGACAGATCGCGGATGAGTTTTTCGAAACCGTCGCTCATGTCGCACTCTATGCCGTTTTCTTTAAATTCTTCGCCGATAAGCGAGGCGTAATAGGACGGAAGAGTGTATTTCCCGTCGGTCGTGACGTCGGCTTCTTCGAGTACTTCGCTGATGACTTCGAGCGAACGGTCGTCGAGATCGACGAATCCGCCGCCCAGAAGAACGTAGCGCTGTTTGTTTTTATACGCTTCGAGAATTTTCTGCATTTCCTCGCCGCTGAGGTCGTCGGCGATCGGCGCGACCGAAAGAATGTCGCTGTGCAGGCGAACGCCTACGCGCACTTTTCCGACCGGGCGCAGGCGGTACTTGTTCATGCTTTCGCTCATGAAAATCTCGGCGTAGGACGCAAGTTCGCGCACGCCGCGCTTCAAGAATTCGAATATGTCACTCTCCTCTGCGATTGCCAGTTCGGGATAAGAGGGGAAATATTTACTTAGAAGCGCGCGGATGTCGTCCTCGCTGTCCCAGTCGCGCAGGTGATCGGTGATAAAGCCGTCGTTGAGAAGGTCGAACTGTTCCTCCCCGTAGCGAGCCTTGACCTCGGCGAGAACGCACTTGTCCTCGCACTTTAAATATATCTTGCAGTCGAGCGTGGGAACGACGAATTGTTCGAGGTTGACGCCGTCGCCCTCCACGGTTATTTCGTTCGCGACCTTTTTAAGCACGGAATTGTAGAACTGAGCCATGTCGAAGTCGGCGACGAACATCTCTCTGCCGCCTTTGAGCGCTTCGGTTATGTCGCTTATAACCGAGCATTTTTCTTCGCTCATGCGGAACACCCTTGTTCCGATAATCGCGTAGGCGTAGTCCATACCGTGAGCGTAACGGACTTCGAAACAGTTGCTTTTTATAAGATAGCCGCCCGAAGCCGTCTTAACGGTTACGGCAAGCGGAAAAGCGGCGTCACTCGTGGTGAAAGCCCAGTGTTCGCTTTTCGTTTTACCGACCAGTTTGCCCTCGTACAGCGAGAAAAATTTGTCCAGTTCCGCTCCGGTAAGAGCGAGCGTTGCCGGCGTTTTGGTCTGATAGTCGCTACCCCTTTCGGAAAGACATTTCGAAATGAAGCGGATGAGTTTGTTGGACTGCTCGGAAAAACTGCCCTCGTTGTGGTACAGTTCGAGCGCGACTCCGTAGCGGCGGTATTTGCATTCGTTGAAGTCGGCGATAAAGCCGGCGACGTCTTTTACGACGTACTGCTTCCTGTGTCCTACGGTAAAGGTCAGTTCGGCGTTTTTGCCGAAAACGATATAAGGCACGAGTTCAGCCTTATACACTTCGTCGCCGCCCACGTTTTTACGACGCTTTTTGTTGTAGGCGTACACGAGATTCATGACGTCCGCGTCGGACTTTTTCTCGGGTACGGACGGGTCTCTCTCCTCGACGGGGTGTTTTTCCTCGTACGACAGAGCCGTGCCGATGACGTGTTTGCACGGACCGTTTTCGTCGGAACATTCGCCGCAATCGCACGAGTACTCGTAAAGTCCGCCCGTTTCGTCGAAAACGATGCGGGTGTTTTTGAATCCGCCTTCCTTGACCATGGCGGTGATTGCCGTTTTGCCGTTCTCGTCCTGCTTCAACAGGCGTTTAACCGCGTCGTCGTAGAACACTTCCTTGCCGGCAGCGAAAACGTCGCGCTTACATTCGTTGTATAAACTGTCGAAATCTAACTTCATTTTGTCCTTCCGTTTATTTTCTTGCGAACATATATTATAACAAATTTGCGCGAATTTTTCAAGCGGTTGACGCCCGGGTTTACAAAAAAATTCGCTTTTTGCGAAAAAATCGTTGCGACGAGTTGACTTATTCCCGCTCGGCGACTATAATAATAACGAAAATACTTTTTTAAGGAGGAGGCTTACGATGGATAACGACAACAGTATAAGCGCGGACCCGTTAGGGCGAAGACGTAACGCCTTCTCTTATAGCGGAGTTTAGCGCTGTCGGCGTTTCCCTTTGAAAGCAAAGGCAGCATATGGATAAACAATTAAACACTCTCTACCAAAATAGAGATTTTGTCGGCATGGCGAATTTACTGGAGGACTACACTCCCGAAGCGCTTGCCGAAGTTTTAGGCGAAGTGGAAGACGGCGACCTCGTCTTTCTTTGTCGCGAACTCAACCCCGACACCGTGGCGGACGCGCTCGTAGAACTGCCCGCCGAAAAACAGAAGATCATTCTTTCGGGACTGCACGACGACCAACTTAAAGAGGTCATGGACGAAGTTTCCGTCGGCGACACCGTGGACATCATCGAAGACATGCCCAAAAGCGTCGTTCTGCGTATCGCCGAGGAAGAAGAAATCAAGGAACTTTTAGAGGATAAGAATTTTCGGGTGTTAAAGCCGCTTCTTGCCTCTATTCCTGCCGTGGATATTGCGAAAATACTGTCCGAAATCGACAAAGAAGAGTTGCCGATAGTTTTTCGCATACTCCCCAAAGCGCTCGCAGCCGACACGTTCGTCGAACTGGACTCCGCCCTGCAACAGTATTTAATCGACAGGCTGTCGGATAAAGAACTGAAAGCGGTCATGGACGAACTGTTCGTGGACGATACCGTCGACATCATCGAAGAAATGCCGGCAAACGTCGTCAAGCGTATGCTCGCTCAGTCCGACAAGGAAATGCGCGACGGCGTGAACGAGATTCTCAAATACGGTAAAGACAGCGCCGGCAGCATTATGACCGTGGAATTCGTGCGCGTGCGCCCCGATATGACGGTAAAAGAGGCGTTCGATCAGATCCGCAAAACCGGCATCGACAAGGAAACCATCTACACCTGCTACGTCACCGACAACAAGAGTAAACTCATCGGCATCGTGACGGCGAAAACGCTGATGCTCAACAGCCCCGAAACGCTCTTAAAAGACATAATGATAGACAACGTCATCTACTGTCACACGTCGGACGACAAGGAAGAAGTCGCGCGCGTTATCAACAAGTACGGCTTTCTGGCTCTGCCGGTCGTAGACAACGAAGAACGGCTCGTGGGCATCGTAACCGTCGACGACGCAATGGACGTCATGCAGGCGGAAAACACCGAGGATATCGAAAAAATCCACGCTATAGTGCCGTCCGACAAGCCCTACCTCAAAACAGGCGTATTAAGCATATTCCTGCACCGTCTGCCGTGGCTGCTTATTCTCATGGTTTCGGCGACTTTTACGGGACTTATACTCAATAACTACGAAGAACATTTAAGCGTTTTGGGCGGCTCGCTGCTAATAGCGTGCGTTCCCATGCTGATGGATACGGGCGGAAACGCGGGCTCGCAGGCGTGCGTCACCGTCATCCGCGGACTCGCGCTCGATCAGATCCGATTCAAAGACATTTTCCGCGTTCAGTGGAAAGAACTGCGCACCGGTATGCTGCTTGCGCTGTCGCTGGGCTTGGTCTGCTTCGCCAAACTGACGCTCGTCGACCGACTGCTGTTCGGCTTTAACTACACGCCCATGATCGCGTTTATCGTATCGCTGTCGCTGGCGCTTACGGTTATCGCGGCAAAATTCGTGGGCTGCTCGCTCCCTCTCATCGCAAAAGCGGTGAAACTCGACCCTGCCGTGGTCGCAAGCCCGATCATCACCACCATCGTGGACGCTCTGTCGCTGATGGTATACTGCAATATCGCGATCGCGCTTTTGGGGTAGACTCATGATTTGCTCGTGCTGTCCCCGAAAATGCAATAAGCCGCGCGGAGAGGGCTTTTGCCGCATCCCCGACGGCGTATTCGTATCGAAATTCATGCTGCACAAATGGGAAGAGCCCGGTATTTGCGGTAAAAACGGTACCGCCGCCGTGTTCTTTTCGGGCTGCAATCTGCGCTGCTGCTATTGCCAGAACTCGGCTATAAGCGGCTCGGAAAAATTTTCCGAACCCGTAACTCCCGAAAAATTCGCAGAAGAAATCCGCAGCCTTCTGGATGCCGGGGCGGAAAGCGTCGATCTCGTGTCGCCCACTCCCTACACTCCGTATCTTGCCGAATATCTCGAAAAAATCCGTAAAATTACCGATAAGCCGATAGTTTACAACAGCGGCGGATACGACCTGCCCGAGCAAATCGAACAGATCGGCTCATATATCGACGTTTTTCTGCCCGATTTTAAGTATTTAAGTCCCGAAACGGCAAAAAAATACTCGCTCGCGCCCGATTATCCCGAGGTTGCGAAGGCCGCGATTGCGAAAATGCTGGAACTCAAACCGCGCGTCGTAATCGATGGCGACGGGCTTATAACGAGCGGAGTCGTAATCCGGCATCTCGTTCTGCCCGGTCATCGCGACGAAAGCCGGCAGATAGTAGACTACGTCGCCGACAATTTCCGCGGCGCGTATATGTCGATTATGAGCCAGTACACGCCCGACTTCAATCGCTCGCCTTATAAGAATCTCGACAGAAAAGTCACGTCGTTCGAATACGACAGCGTGCTTTCCCACGCCGCCGACCGCGGTATCGACGGCTATTCGCAACTGCGCTCCTCGTCCGATAAACGCTACACCCCCGATTTTTAACCTTCTTTTTTGAAAAAAAGCAGGCACCGCACTTTTTTGTAAAAAAGTGTGGCGCCGATTTTTTCAAAAAAGTCGGTGTCTGAACTGTTCGTACCCGACGCCGAGCACTTTTTTAAAAAGTCGCGAAAAATAAGCAGGGTCGTCCACTCCGAGATTGAGCGCGACGTCCTTGAGTTTAAGATTATTCGCGCGCAGCATTTCGACCGCGGTTTCGATTTTGCGGCGATTGACGTACTCGATAATGCTCTCGCCGGTCGCTTTTTTGAAAACGTTCTGCGCATAACCGACCGACACGCCCAACTTTTCCGCGATTTCCGCAACCGTGATTTTTTCGGATATGTGGGCCGACACATACGCGCAGATTTTTTCCGCGTACAACGCTGCCGACGGACTTAATTCGCCGCCGTATGTGAGCGGTCGCAGTTTCTCGATATCCGAGCATAAATCGAACCACTCGCCGAGCGCCTTTTTCTTACTTCCGGGCGCGGGCGAATTGCGATAATCGGCGATTTTCCGGATTCTCCGCACGAGCGCGTCGCGTTCACGCGGTTCGAGATGTAGCATATCGGGCAGAAAAACGACGTTTTCCTCCTCTCTGCGGCGCGACTTTGCCGTCTGCTCGTCCACCTCGCATATCGAATACTCGGCTTCGATGCCCACGGTTATGTGCGACTGCGGCTGATTCTCGTACGCGTACAAATCGTAGTCGGACAAACTCGTATGCACGGTGAGCGCCGGCGGTTTTTTAATCACACAAGAATAATCCTTGTTTTTTACCACGACGGCACCCTCGAGATTTACCGCTATTTCGAGAAAATTCGGCTTTTTGTGGAACGAATTTTTGTAGTTATTCACCGTAACGGCGCAACAAAACAGGAATTTCGGCACCGAATTCAACGTTATTTTATAATACTTCATCTGCGGCGTACTCTGCTCCCGAAAAAACTCACTTCTTTGATATTATATCATTTTAGTTCAGAATTGTCCATGAATATTGCATTGTTGCATTGACCGCGGCGTTAATCGGTGCTATTCTTAAATAAAAAACGGAGGCTACCGTAATGAAAAAAATAAAGAATTATTCGAAACTGCTCCCCTTTCCGCTCGGGAGCATAACGGCGCGCGGCTTTCTTCGCGAACAACTGCTGCGAAACAAAGAGGGCATGGGCGGTCATCTCGACGAACTCGAACCCGAAATGATAGCCCTGCCGTTCGTCGATCGCAAATACGTCAATCGTTGGGGCGACGGTGATCAGGCAGGCTGGGGCGCGGAGATTTCCGGCAATTACTGGACGGGACTTATCGAACTGGCGTTCTCGCTCGGCGACGAGGAACTTATCAAAAAGGCGACCGACTGGGTGAATGCGGTCATCAAAAAGCAGCGAGCGGACGGTTATCTCGGCACATACACGCAGGAAAAAGACAATCCGTTCGAGGACTACAACGCCTGGGGGACGGCTTGCGGCATGCGCGGACTTCTCGCTTTTTACGAAGCGACGGGAAGGACAGACGTTCTCGAAGCCGTGCACCGCTGCATGCTGTGGTTTTGCGATAACTGGGCGGACGACAAAAAAACCAGTTACAGCGGCGTCGTGATAATCGAGCCGATGGTGTTCTGCTATCGCTACACCGGTGACGAGCGTCTTATTAAATTCGCGGAAGAATACTCGGATTATCTGTGCAAACACGATATTTTTCACGTTTCTTATAAGTCTTTCTTAAACGACGGCTTGATTTTCAATAGCGAGCACACGGCAGGCATGGGAACGCACTCTCGACTTCCTGCCATTCTGTACTCGGCGACGGGCAACAAGGATTATCTGCGCGCGTCGGAGAAAATCTTGAACGAAGTACATAAAAAGGCGACGCACATAACCGGCTCTCCCGTTTCGATTAACGAGTACTTAGGTCCGGTTTACTCCACCGCCGAAACCGAATATTGCACCTATACGGTGTTCAGTCAGACCAACTATTATATGAGTTACATTTCAGGCAAGTCCGTGTACGGCGACCGTCTGGAAGAAACGTTCTACAACGGGGCTCAGGGCGCGCGCAAAAAGGACGAAAAAGCCATTGCTTATCTTTCGGCGCCCAATCAGATTTATGCGACGAAAGACTCGTCGTCGGCGTACTGGGACATGCAGGTTTACGCTCCGTGCTATCCCGTGGCGTGCTGCCCCGTAAACGCGGTCGCGCTGCTCGGTACGTTCGTGCGGTCGATGTTCCTTACCGACAGATCCGGCAACGTTTACGCCAACGCTTACGGTCCGTGTCTGCTTAACCGCGGCGGCGTCGAGATCGAGGAAGTCACCGAGTATCCGTTCCGCGAGAACGTTTCTTTCCGTGTTAAACGCGCGGACAATATCACGTTTTTCCTGCGCTTGCCCAAATGGAGCGACGGCTTTACTCTTACCAAAAACAGTGCGGTTGTGGACGCGAAGGCGAACAGGGACGGCTTTATCCCCGTCGAAAAGGTGAGTTCGGGCGACGTTATAGAGATAGTTTTCAACGCCCGGGTCGAAGTTTTGCGCATTAAGGACGATTTCGACAAGCGACCGATTGCTCTCCGTCGCGGCGCGCTCGTGTACTCGCTGCCCCTGCCCGAGAAATGGAACGCATACCCCGGTTCGCCGAACACGCCGCTTCCCGATGGCTGGAGTTGGTTTAACGTCGAGCCGGTTTTCGAAGAAGCCGATTGCCACGATTATCACGAGAAACTGGGTCGGCGCAAGGAAAAAACGTGCTGGAACGTCGTTCTTTCCGAGAAATTGTCACCCGACGACGTTACCGTCGAACAGTGCGACGACGGCGGTTATGTGTGGGAAAATCCGCGTATTAAGTTGCATCTTAAGGGCTACCGCGCACCGTTTTTGTGCGCTCCGTATCCTGCGCGCACGTTCGAAGCGTTCGGCAAAAAGCAGATCACGTCCGAAGAACTCGATTTAACGCTCGTTCCGTACGGCTGCACCAATCTCCGCATCACCTACTTTTTTGTAAAAAAGTAGCCCCCACTTTTTTGAAAAAAAGTGGGCAAAAAACTTTTGAGTTAGGGGAAGTTTAGTAGACGCGCTTTCGACTTCTTTCTGTCGGGACAGGCGTCCCCGACTGTCCGTTTACTTTTTGAAAAAAGTAAAACAAAAACTTTTGAGTTAAGTGAATAGTAAAACAAGGTTGGTTTTTCTGCTTGTGTGTAGCAGGATAACCGACCTTGTTTTTTCGGGAGGGGGGAGACCCCTCCCCTACATAGACGCATAAACTTTGGTGCGCTAAAATTGACTTCTTTAAAGCCTCCTTTGCTCTGCAAGGGAGGTGGCTTCGAGCGTCAGCGAGAAGACGGTGGGATTTAAACATCAATGCAATGTATCGGCGTAAGTAAAAAACAAACAATATGTTTTTTCGGGAGGGGAGACCCCTCCCCTACAAGGCGCACATAGTGTGGTACGCTAAAATTGACTGCTTTAAAGCCTCCTTTGCTCTGCAAGGGAGGTGGCTTCGAGCATAGCGAGAAGACGGTGGGATTAAAATTACTTGAAATATGTATTGGCGTAGAATAACCCTCTCCGTCACGATAAATCGTGACACCTCTCCCAGAGTGAGAGGCTTTAAATGCGGTCAAAATAGAAAGGCGACTACGACCTAAACGCTCTCCTATCCCAAAAGTTTTTTGCCATACTTTTTTTCAAAAAAGTATGAAAAAGCCATAAAAAAACGCTCCGGTTTTTCACGGGGCGTTTTTTCGGATAGTGGTGGTGTTTTCGCAATTCTCATATCTTATTCGACTATATTATACATTAACCAACGGTTAGTTGTCAAGCGTTTTTTAACCGTTGGTTATATAATATTTTTATGGATAAGCGGATAATAAAAGAAAGATTGACCGAAGAGTTAAAAACGTGCGGATTATCGGTCATTGAAATAGCGAAGCGGATAAACGTATCGTCGGAGATGGTGACGCAATACAAAACGACCGAAAAACTGCCGCGACTTGACACGTTTGCGAAAATGTGCGAGGAACTCGACCTCGACGCCAACTATATTCTGGGACTTAAAGACGATTAAAAACGCTCCGATTTTTTCGGGGCGTTTTCGTTTGGTTTCGGCTGGATTTTTACTTAATTCCGTAAATTCTCGCGGCGTTTTCGCCGGTAATGCGGACGACTTCCTCTTCCGTCACGTCCAGAATTTCGGCTAATTTTTCGGCGACGAACCGGACGAAAGCAGGCTTGTTGCGCTCGCCTCTGTGCGGCTCGGGCGACATATAAGGGCAGTCGGTTTCGACAAGCAGGCGACTTATGGGCAGCGCGCGGA
Organism: uncultured Clostridia bacterium; assembly: GCA_934229275.1. Lineage (GTDB taxonomy): Bacteria > Bacillota > Clostridia > Christensenellales > Pumilibacteraceae > Neoclostridium. Next base: position 16,276 of record CAKQDN010000022.1, read on the forward strand.
TGATTTCGGGGTATTTTTTCGCGTTTTTGAACGTGATAACGCCGCTGAACGAGAAGTAAAAGTCATATTTGCGGCTCAGTTCGAGTGCGGTTTCCTTCGAACCGGAATAGCAGTGCATAACTCCGCTGCACGTTAGTTTACCTGCGTTTTCGGCGAAAATCGCGGTCATGTCCTCGTAGGCGTCGCGAATGTGGAACATGGGCGGCAGTTTTACCTCGTCGGCAAGAGCGATCTGCGCGGCGAGCCATTTTTTCTGCACGGCTTTGTCGGTGTCGTCGTAGTGATAGTCTAGTCCGATTTCGCCGATTGCCACGACTTTGTTCTTTCTGTCGCTTGCGAGCGAGAACAATTTTTCGCAAGGATCGGCCGCGAGGCGCTGACTGTCGCTCGGATGCACGCCGACCGCGCAATAAACGCCCTCGTACTTTCTCGCGAGCGAAACGCTTCTCTCGGACGAGGCAAGGTCGTAACTCGCGCACACGATTCGGTCGGGGCAGCCGTTTTTAAGGTCTGCAACGACTTCCTGCTCGTCCGCGTCCCCTCCGCCTATATGAGCGTGGGTGTCTACTAACATACTTCCGCGCCGCTTTCGATGAGTTTTTCGGGGCTGACGAGCGACAGTTTATCGCCCTCGCTTGCGCAAAGGATCATGCCGCAGGACTCGAATCCGCACATCATGCGCGGCTTTAAGTTGGTTACGACGACCACTTTTTTGCCCACCATTTCTTCGGGCGTGTAGAACTTGGCAATTCCGCTTAAAATGGTACGCGTTTGGTCGCCTATTTTAACCGTGTTTTTAAGCAATTTGTTGCTTTTTTCCACCTTTTCGCTTGCAAGCACTTCTCCCACTTTAAGTTGAACCTTGCAGAAGTCGTCGATGGTAATATACTGATTTTCGGTGTTTTCGTTTTCCATTTTATTTTCCTCTTTTTCGTCCCGTTTTTTATCCGCGGACTGCGCTTTTTCGACTTTCTCCGCTTTCTTTTCTTCCTTTCCGCGCTCTTTTTCGGCGAGTTCGGCAAGAGAAGCGAGTTCTTTACTCAAATCCAGTCTCGGATAGAGAATACCCACTTCGCCGGTCGAGTAATTTTCGACCGCTCCCCATTTAAGGTTGTCGCCGAACAGCGAAGGCACTTCGAGATTAAGTCCTTCGATAATCTTTTTCGGACCTACGGTGAGGAAGGGCATTAAAAGGGTTGCCGTCACTCGTATAGCCTCGGTGAGGTTGTACATGACTTCCATAAGCCGCTCCTTTTCGCCGTTTTTATCCAGAGTCCAGGGCGCGTTGACGTCGATGTACTTGTTGGCTTTTCCGACGACGGCAAGAATTTCTTCGAGCGCTTTCGTGACGTTGACCTCTGAAATATACTTGTCGACTTTTGCGTAAAGCGCGTTTACGGACTCGATAAACTGCTCGTCCTCGGGTTTGACCGCGGAGGGTCTAATAAGTTTTCCGCCGAAATACTTTGCGTTCATGGTGAGCGTACGCTTTGCGAGGTTACCGAGGTCGTTTACGAGGTCCTGATTTATGCGCGTTATGAACGCTTCGTTGGAATACGTTCCGTCGCTTCCGAACGGAATTTCGCGCAAAAGGTAGTATCTTATCGCGTCTATTCCGTATCTGTCGGCGAGAATATACGGGTCGACGACGTTGCCTTTGGACTTACTCATTTTATCGCCGTCCAGAAGCAGCCAGCCGTGTCCGTACACTTTTTTCGGGAGCGGCAGACCGAGCGCCATGAGTATCGCCGGCCAGATTATCGCGTGGAAACGCACTATTTCCTTGCCCACCATGTGAAGGTCGGCAGGCCAGTATTTTTTGTAAAGGCTGTCGTCGTCGCTGCCGTAGCCGAGCGCGGTTATATAGTTTGAAAGCGCGTCTATCCACACATAAATGACGTGTTTATCGTCGAATTCTACGGGAATTCCCCACTTGAAAGAGGTACGCGAAACGGCAAGATCGTTTAGTCCGTCTTTTAAGAAGTTGTTCACCATTTCGTTTACACGCGTTTTAGGCTGCAGATAATCGGTGTTTTTGAGAAGGTCGATGATTTTGTCGCGGTACTTGGACAGGCGGAAGAAATAGCACTCTTCCTCTGCGTCGGTGACCTCTCTGCCGCAGTCGGGACATTTGCCGTCAACCAGTTGACTTTCCGTCCAGAACGACTCGCACGGAGTGCAATATTTGCCCTTGTAAACCGACTTGTAGATGTCGCCCTGCTCGTACAGTTGGGTGAAAATCTTCGCAACTGCCTTTTCGTGGTAACCGTCGGTGGTGCGGATGAATTTATCGTAACTGATGTCGAGTAAGTTCCACAGTTTCTTGATGTCGGCGACGCGTTCGTCAACGTACGCTTTAGGGCTTACTCCTTTTTCCTCGGCTTTTTTCTCGATTTTCTGACCGTGTTCGTCCGTTCCGGTGAGGTAGAAAACGTCAAAGCCGCACATTCGCTTATAACGCGCGATTGCGTCGCAGCACACGGTCGTGTAACTGTGTCCTAAATGCCACTTACCGCTGGGGTAATAGATGGGCGTAGTGATGTAAAAAGTCTTTGAGTTTTCCATATTTGCCTCCCGCAGGCGAATTTTCGGGTAATATTGCCCGTTTCGCTTGCACTTATCTAATATTATACTAAAACGCAACGCAAAAATCAATCGTTTTGCGCTTATATGACCGCTCTTATTGACATAAACATATAACTATGAACGTTTTATGGACCATTCTCATGATAGCAGGCATTTGCGCCATGCTTATCGTACGCCCCGACGGCGCGATCAACTCGATGATTGCCGGCGCGAACGACGCCGTTACTCTCGCCCTCACCCTACTCGCTTCCTACGCGCTGTGGCTGGGACTGTTCAATCTTGCCGGGAAGTCCGGGCTCGGCGGCTTACTCGCGAAAATTCTGCGCCGCCCCGTTTCTTTCCTCTTCCCCGGCAGTTCGCCCGAGGCAAAAGGCTTTCTCTCGGGCAATATCGCGGCAAACTTTTTGGGGCTTGGCAACGCTGCCACTCCCTTGGGGATAAACGCCGCAAGCGCGCTCGACGACGGAAGCGGAAAAGCGAATACGAACGTGATAATGCTGCTCGTTTTGTCGAGTACGTCGCTGCAACTGCTGCCGTCCACGGTGATAGGATTGCGTGCGGCGAAAGGATCTTCCTCTCCGGCGGCATTTCTGCCGGCTTGCATAGTCGCGACGATAATTTCTACGATTACGGGCGTGACGCTCGTGAAAATCATATCGAACGCGGAAAAGGCGATCGCGCGCCGAAACGCACGCCGTTCGGGCGAAAAAAGAAAGCGGCAAGCAAAATCGGGGAGCCTGCTCGTGAAAAAGGAGATTAAATCGTGACGTCGTACGTTGTTCCTCTTATATTTCTTACCGTGCTGGTCGTGTCGGTATTCAAAAAGGCGGCTCCGTATTCGTCGTTCGTGCAGGGCGCGGCGCAGGCGACAGACCTAATAAAAACCGTGTTCCCGTATCTCGCGGTGGTAATGGTAGCGGTGCGCCTGTTCCGTGAAAGCGGCGTTTCGGCTGCGGTTGCAGGGTTTTTATCGCCCGTGTTCGGCTTTTTCGGACTGCCGGGCGAACTTATCGAACTCGTTCTGGTAAGACCCTTGTCGGGAGCAGGCGCGCTGGGTATTTTGAGCGGAATTTACGACGCGTACGGGGCAGACTCGTTTATCGGCAACTGCGCGTCGATTATTTACGGTTCGAGCGAAACGGTGTTCTATCTTTCGAGTATTTATTTCAGCAAATGCAAGGTCAAAAACCTGCGCTACGCTATTCCCGTCGCACTCGCGGCAAACTTCGTCGGCTACACGACCGGTTGCATGATTTTTTCGCTTATGCACGGAGTATGACGAGATTAAATGAGTCGAATTTGCCGATTTACGGCAAAAACAAGTGACTTTTTTCTCCGATTGTGTTAAAATGTGTTTATAAACCTTTTCAGGAGAACACAATGGCGGAAGATAAACGCATAGTCAAAACACGCGCGCTGCTGCGAGCGACGCTTCAATCGCTGATGACCGAATGTTCGTTCGAAACGATCACGGTTAAGCAAATCTGCGAAAGAGCGGACGTCAGCCGCGTTACTTTCTACTCGCATTTCCCCGATAAATACGCGCTTCTCAACAACCTCTACTCCGATTTTCTCAACAAGTCGTTGCAGCGCTGCATCGAGAAAACGCGCCGCTCGGACTCGAAAGACGACGCAAAAGCGTACAGCGTAAATCTGTTCGTTTCGTATGCGGAAGAATGTTTTGCGCCCGGCAGACTGGAGTTTTTCCGCGCCGTGTTCGGCGAAAACGGCTACGCTCTGCACGCTTTTCGGGAGTTCGTCGGGAAAGGCACCGCCGACCTTATCGAAAAATTGCGCTCTTCGTACGAGATAGACCTGTGCGACGAGCAACTTTTTGCGCTCATTATGCAAGGTCCCATCGACTTTTTGCGCGCAACCGCGTTCTCGTCGGGACTTTCGAGCGAGTGCGTTATTTCGCTCTGCCGCGATTATTACACCGCTATTATGGACTTCGTTCTCGCGCCTCATAAGTTTTCGGAGTGATTTTTTAGTATTAAAACAGCCCTCTCCGTCACGGCAGGGGGCTGTTTTTATGCCGATACATAACTCAGGCATTTTAATCCCACCGGCTTCTCGCTGCGCTCGAATCCACCTCCCTTGCAGAGCAAAGGAGGCTTTAAAAAGGTCGTTATTTTATAGTTTGCGGGAGGGGGAACCCCTCCCCTACAATAAGAAGTCGATAGTGCGTCTTTCTCACTTTCCCCCTAACTCAAAAGTTTTTTTGGTCGCTTTTTCTCAAAAAAGAACGTCGGTTTCCTGCCCACTCATAAACAGAAAAGCAACCTTATTATTAACAGTACACCTAACTCAAAAGTTTTTTGCTTACTTTTTTTCAAAAAAGTATGGCGGACAGTAGGTAGCGCCCTGTCCATACAAAAGAAGCAGCGTATTTATTTTAAAATACTCGACCTTATTTAAAGGCCCCTTTTCGCAAAGGGGGCTGGCTCGTAGAGCCTGGGGGATCGAAAGCGTTGACTATGTATCGGCGAATGTTAAAAACCTAACTTTCGGGTTTCGGGAGGGGGAACCCCTCCCCTACAATAAAAGGTCGATAGTACGTCTATCTTACTCCCCTAACTTAAAAGTTTTTTGGTTACTTTTTTACAAAAAAGAACGGCGGTTTCCTGCCCACTCATAAACAGAAAAGCAACCTTATTATTAACAATACACCTAACTCAAAAGTTTTTTGCCCACTTTTTTTCAAAAAAGTAAGAAATCCCTGCTCGTCAGTGAGCAGGGATTTCTTTATCGAGCCTGTTTTTGCAAGCCTTATCTTTAATTGATTTTACGCGCCGTAGACAACGTTGCCGTTGCTGTCTTTAACGACCAGTTTGGAAAGCGACGACGTCGAAAGTTTGCCGATCGCGCTGACGCCTTCGCACTGCCAGGTAGCGTTACCGTACACTTTGCCGTCGTGGAAGAAGATAATCATTTCCTTGGCGGTTCCGTCGGCGTACTTGACGGTAAGGCGGGTAAGCTTGGTGTTGCCGCTGTTCCAGACGAACTGGTCGTTTGCCTTGTTTCCGGAATACGACGCAGCGTTTTTGATATAAACATACCAGTCGGTGCCGATAGTCGTATTGTTGGTGTTGTACGGCGTTACGATAATGCCGTTAATCTCGTCTATCATAATCGGAGTTCCGGAACTGAGTTTGTAACTGCCGTTTACATTCTTTACGATAGTTCCGCTAAACTTGCCGGACGCTTTTCCGAGTGCGTCGACGCTTGCTTTAACCGAACCGGTTCCGATGGTACCGTTACCGCTCGTTCCGTAGATATTGTAACCCACATATTCGCCGAAATAAGGCACTGCTTCGATCCACTTGCAATAAATGGTCGTGTTTTCGTTGATTACGCCGGGCGTATACGCCTTAGTGCAAGCCTCGTCGGCAAACCAACCGTCGAATACTTTGCCGTTGGTGTAGCCGGGCTGAACGGGTTCGGCTTTGTCGCCTGCGCCGTACGCCGACTTCTCGGTTGCAAGGCCGTTACCGTACACGACGGTGAGCGTGACTTTCTTATCCCACTTAGCGTAGAACATTGCGTTTACGGAAGGCGCGTACTCGGTGTAGAGCGTTTTTTCGTCGCCCGAGAGATACCAGCCGCGCAGGATATACGATGCGGACGTGGGCGCAGGCAGAACGTATTTGACGTTGACGTTTCTTTGTTCGCGCGGCGTTATAGCGCTGTCGATTGCGACGCCGTTTAAGTTGTACGCGATTTCGACCATGGGCTTATTTACCGTGCAAGTCGCCGTCTTTATATCGGCGTTGATACGGTAGTACGAGCCGTCCACATACGCCTCGACGTTGTAACCCTTTCCGCTTGCGACGGAATAGGTTCCTTCCTTTCCGCCGAGCGTTATCTTGCTCACGCCGTTGAGAACGACCTTATCTTCCGTTCCTTCTACGGTGTATTCGCCTTCGAGACCGTCGGCAAGTTTAAGATTCGTGCCGTCGCTGATGTATTTAACGATTTCGTTACCGTTTTCGTCGCAGACGTACAGAGTTTCGGCAGAATATGCGACGTCGGCCTTAACGGTTTTTGCGTCTGCGTCCTTGAACGAAACGTTGAAGTAAACCTTTTCGCCCATAACGAACGCCGTGTACGTCTTGCCGTCGTATTTATACTCGATTGCTCTTGCTTCGCCGCCGAGCCAGTAGGACGAGAGCAGCGAAGAAGTAATGTTGCCGGTTTCGAACGGATTGAGGAAGTATACTTCCTTGAACGTTGCTTTTTCGCCGGAAGTCGTAGCGATGATTATTATGCCGGACTTCTTATCGATATAGCCGGGATATTCGCTGCTGCCGACAGTCAGAACGAGCGCGCCGTCGTCCGCATAAGACGACTGTTCTTTAATCGAAACTTCTCCTCTGAACGGATGAGCGGTGCAGGTTGCCTGACCTTCGGTGTCGATATTGACAACGGCAGAAGTCCAGGTATAAAGTGTGGATTCGCCGCTTTCGTCGTCGTTTCTGACTTCGTTTTCGGTTGCTACATAAGTATTGTTATACGCGGGAGCCTCGGTCCACTTAGCGTAAACGGTGACGTTTTCGGTAAGCGCTTTGCCGGCAACCCACTCTGTGCCTTTATCGCAGGTCGCGGTGGTGTACCAGCCGAGGAACTTCCAGCCCTTGACGGCAGGTTTTTCAACGACGGTTTTTTCGCCTTTCGCGTATTCCTGAACGTAAGAATTGTTTTCGCCGAGCACGACGGTGAGCGTGCGTTTTTCCATCCACAGTGCGTAAAGAGTAGTGTCTGCGGTCGGGACGATTTCGGCGTCTGCCTTAGTGATGAACATAGGATCGACGTACCATCCGCGGAACACGAATCCGTCGATGTTTTTAAGCGAGGGGAGCGTGAGCGCGATGTTTACGTTCGCGTCCTTTTCCGCTACTTTTTCCGCGTCGCCTTTCGCGAGCGTTTTGCCGCCGATTTCGAAAGTGACTTTAACCAGGGGTTTAACAAGCGTGCAGTTGCTGCCGTCGAGCGTCAGACGTATGTACTCGGTGTTGTTCGCAAAGTACACGTCGAAGTCGTAGCCTTTTCCATCGACCTTTGCGTAAGTACCGGTCTTATCGCCGTAGGTTATGTTGCCTACTCCGTCGAGAACCACGGTTTGTTCTCCGAACGCGTACGAGCCTGCCCATTCGTCAAGAGCCTTGTTAGTCGACGAAGTGTTCCCTTTTCCGAAATTTTCGGCAGTGGTTGCAAGTCTTATAAGTACGGTGCCGTTATCGAGATCGGTTACGACCACGGTTTTGGAATTTTTAATGTCCGCGACCGCAAGTTTTTTTCCTGCGGCGTCGGTTATCGAAACGTTGGAATAGATGTGGTTTTTGTACATGAACACGTCGGTAAGTCCGTTTCTCGTGTTTACGCTAACGAACTGCGCTTCGTAGCCACCTTTTTCAGGGTCGTAAACTCCGTAAGTAGCCGCCATTTTGCCGTTCGTCTGATACTCTGCGTTACCGAATATGTACAGGTCGTTACCTATTTTGTTGTCGTTGTAAAGACCGGCGATTACTCCGCTTCTTACGTCGAACCAGAAATAGCACTCTTTGCTGCCGTTTTTCCAGGTAACTCTGCCGCTTACGGGGTCGTAGGAAACGATAGTACCGGTTTTAAATCCGCTTATCTTTCCGTCCGAGGAAATAGTAAGCGTTTTTCCGCCGCTGTTACCGTAGCCGCCGTTCCAGATTTCGGTGCCGTTGTACGTTCCGACGTATGCGCTGAGTTCTTTCCAGGTTGCTTCGAGCGTTTTGCCTGCCGCGCCTTTTGCGACCGGCGTATCGAGCGGAACGTCGTTGCCTCCGATATTCCAGCCTGCGAACTGATAGTATTTAAGCGTTTCCGAGTCAAATCTGTCGTCGAGCGTGGGCAGATAGTTGCCTATTCTTACGCCTTCGGCAGCCTTGATTTCGATTTTCGTTCCGTCTGCGTCGATATAGTAGAGAATTATTTCGTTTCTCCAATCGGCGATAAGAACGAGGTCTGCGGAAACGACGGTGCCGTCCGTGAACGCCTTTCCGTCTGCCGTTTTCCAGCCGAAGAACACTTTGCCTTCCGCTTTGGGAACGAGCGCGGTGAGCGCGGTGTTTTTATTGAAGTTTGCGTTTTTATAACCTTTTTCGGTTTTTTCGAGACCTGCGAAAACGCTCTCGTCGGAAACGGTTGCTCCCGAGAGGTCGTATTCGACGGTTACCGCGGGCAATTTTGCCTGAACGGTTTTGTTTGATTTGTCGAGCGTGTACAGTTCGTACTTGCTGCCGTCAAGAGCAGTTACGCCCAGAACGTTTTCTTCGACGAGCGCGTATTTTGCGACGAGCGTGCCGTTTTTATAAATAAGACCGGTGCCGCTGACGGCGATTTTGTCTTCGCCGAGCGTGTATTCGCCTTCGTTGCCGTCCAGTTCGGTCATATCCGAGCCGTTCCAGCCGAACGCCGCGATTTTACTGCCGTTTGCGTCCTTAACGTACACTTGAGCCGCTCCGTAGCACTCGTCCGCTGCGACGGCATTACCGTTAATATCGGTGAAAACCGCTCCGAAATATACCGTTCCGTTATAAACGAACGCGGAAAGCGTTTTTTCTTCGCCGTCGTTATAGACGAGCGAGAGCGCGATTGCCTTATCCCAGGCGGAGGCTTTGCTCTTGTTCTCGTCGATGCCGCTTGCGTAAGGCGCGGCAACTACGGAATAGTTGTAGTCTTTATACGCGGGCTTAATCATGATTCCGGTAGCGAAATCTATGTACGCGGTGACGATGACTGCGTTTTTCTCGTCGTAGTAGTGTTCGGTGGTGACGTTTCCGTCCTCGTCGGTGATGGTTTTCGACGATTGCGGAAGTTCTTTTATCGAAATCTTACCCGTTTGCATGTCGTAGTCGTAGAACTCGTACTTGGTGCCGACGGTGAAAGGATGCGCTTCGCCGATACCCGTGCCGTTTTTGGAAATCGCGAACGGCGTGTTGTTTTTCCAGTTGGCATCGAAAGTCGCTTTACCTCTTTTATATTCGCTTCCGAACGCGCTACTGCCGAATGCGTTCAGCATGACGCTGACGTAACTCTTGCTTTCGTACGGGAGCGGAATACGGTCGTCGTGTTCGATGACCGTTTCGCCGTACACGGACGTATACACGTCGCGCGTGCCGTGATAGTAGTCGGGAGCGAGCGTGGTTTTGGTCCAGACTCTCGCGTTGGTAAGTTCGGGAATTACTATTTCCTGCGTGCCTTTTTCTTCTTCGGTATCGTAGTCGGCGCAGTATTCGATTGCCGTGCCGCTCGTATACAGACCGGGAGCCTTAAGCACTTCGATTTTATGTTCTCTTTCGTAGTTGTGCCCGGTTGCCTTTATCGTTATCGAGATTTCGCCGAAAGCGGACTTGTAGATATACGCGCCTTCTTTGGTGTGCGTGGGCGCGACGGTCGTAACGGTCCAGAACTCTTCGTCGGACAGCGATGGAATTACCACTTCCTTTTTGCCCTTCTCGCCTTCCGCTTCGTTTTCGTAGTCGGCGCAGTATTCGATGCCGACTCCGGTTTTGGAGAGCGTGGGCGCTTCGACCATTTCATGTCTGTGTTCGCTTTCGTAGTCGTGACCGACGGGGTCGAGCGCGAGTTCGACCGTTCCGTATACCGACGTGTACACCGCTTTACCCTGTTTTGCGTGGTAAACGGTTCTGGTTACTTTCCATACGCTCTCGTCGGTGAGAACGGGGATTTCGATCTCGCGACTGCCCTTTACTTCGTCCGCTTCGCTTTCGTAATCGGCGCAGTATTCGATTGCGACGCCGGGAGCGTTAAGAGTGGGCATGGTTTTTACTTCGACTTTATGGTCGCTTTCGTAGTCGTGTCCGAGCGCATCCAGAACAAGCGTGACTTCGCCGTACTTGGTCGATTTGAACACGCGCGCTCCTTCTGTCGTGTGGGTGGGCAGAACGGCTTTTTCGGTGTTCTCCGTCCATACTTCTTCGTCGGAAAGAGCGGGAACCTCGACTTCGCGGGTGCCGGCATGGTCGCCTTCGCTCGAGAAACTGTTGCAGTATTCGAGCGCGGTACCTTTTTCGGTGAGCGTGGGCGCGACGGTTATTTCGAATTTCTTACCGGAGAAAACGTGACCGGTGGGCTGAAGTTCGATGACCACTTTGCCGTATTCGCACTTGAAAGTAGCGGTACCGGGAGTGTCGTGACCGGCTTTTTTGATAGAATAGTCTTTATCGTTGATTACGGGAAGAACGACTTCGTTTTGTCCGCCGTCGCCGTCCTTGCAGACGAACACGGCTTTACCTTCCGTTTCGGTCGTGGGCAGAGTTATAATCTGTGCTTCCACTCCGTCGTAGTCGTGTCCGAGCGGCTTGATTTTAACCGTGACTTTACCGTATTCGCACTCGTATTCGGCGCTGCCCTCTTCGGTGTGAGTGGGCTGAACTTCGGAAAGTTTGGTCCAGAATTCGGTGTCGGAAACCGCAGGAATGGAAATTTCTTCGGTTTTCTTACCGTCGGTCGAAACGCGCTTTATGGTGCCGGCTGCGGTTTCGGTCGGGAAGTTGGTTATTACCCACTCGCCGTAAGTGACGTTTTCTTCCTTACAGCCCGACGCGAAAGCAGTGAACGCCAACAGCGCGGATGCCGCAACTATCAGTAGTTTGCTTTTTTTCATGTGTCGTGTCTCCTTCAATAGTTTTCGTTTATAATTCGCGAAGCAGAAATTTGCCCCGTTTAATTGTAATATTATATCATCCGACGACCGTTTAGTCAATCGAATTGTGTCAAATTACGCAAAATCTTATATTCGGTAAATTCCACATTAAACCCCACAACGGAATTTGAAGCGAAATTTAATGTGAGAATTCACGAAATCTCATATTTCCGCGTCAAATCTTGTGCCGATCGCGATATATCCCTGTTCGCCTTCCGTCAAAGTCGTGGCGGTGAGTTCGACGCTTACGGGTTCCAAAACGTTGGAAATCGCGAACGTGAAGCGCGTTTGCCCCACTGTCACGGTTATTATGCCGCTGCGCACGGAATAGGTACCTTTCCCCGTGAACGAGGGAGAATACTTCGACGCGTACTCGCCGTCTTCGAAGTCGGACGAGGACGACGAAACTATCACGGTGCCGTCCTCTCCGAACGCAAACGACGCGGTTGCCGAATAGCGCGAGCCGTCAAACGAGAAAACGTAACTTGCGGAATAGGTTTTGCCCGAAACCAGCGTTTCGTCCGCTTTATAGTCGAGTTTCTGCGCGGTTTTTTTGTCGTAGTCCAGTTTGTAGACTGCTAATCCGTCACCCGAAAGCGCGATTTTGTCGCCGGAAATAACGTAGCCGCATCTTTCGTTTCCGACCGTAGCCGAACCGAATCCGTCCAGAACTATTACGCCGTCCTCCGACGCGTATTCGCCGCGTTCGCTGCCTGCAAACGTAACTCCGCGCTCTGAGTCGCCCCACTTGTCAAGGCGAACCGCTATTTTCTTTCCGCTTGCGTTCACAACGGATATAATCGCTCCGTTGTCGCGTATCGAGTTGCCCTTTTCGAGCAGAACGTCCGTTTCTTTTCCGATAAGCGAGTTCTCCGACAGGAAATAATAGGTTTTGCCCATAGCGGTTACGGCGCGCAGACAGAAGTTTTTGCCGCCTATCACGGCGATGTCGCCTGCGGTGAAGTAGTCGTCGAACACGACCGTTCCGCTGCCGACGCAGTGCATAAGTCCGTCATGAACCCGCTGCGCCTCCACCTTTACAGCCGCTCCGTTTGCCGATTTCAGCCGGGCGGTAACTTTTCCGTCCGCAATGTCCGCAAGCCCCTTAAAGGTCATGCCGCCGCAGTCGAGCGTCATTACTCCGTATTTGTCCAGCGTTATAAAGTAGCCGCTCACCGCGCCTTTACCGAACGATACGGCAAGGTCGTTATCCTCGTAGCGGTTTTCAAGCACCTGCAACGCGTAAGTCGCGGTCGTCGGAACGCCGCCGAGCAGAACGGTTACGGTGTAGCGATAAAAGCCCGGGGTCGTGAAACTCACGGCGGAGATGTCGGTACATTCGCGCTTTTGTTTTTCGGTAAGAGTGCCTTCGGGCGTTACGATCGTAAGTCCTTCGAAAAATTTGCTTTCGGCGGACAACGAGGGTTGCGCGCCTATCACGAAGTTATTAACGCGCACGATGGCTCCGTCGATAACGTATTTGCTTTCGAACGTTTCGCCGCCGAGATTTATATTTTCGAACGCGACGGGCGTTAAAACGTTGCCGAATACGTCGAACGTAAGCGACGCGCTCTTTCCGTACGCAAACGACGGCAAAGTGTCGAAATACGTCAGAACGAGTTCACCCGCTTTGACTTCGTAAGTAAAGCGTGTTTTACTGTAACTTTTGGTATCGAAGCAGATAAAGCCTGTTCCGTAGCCGTCGATGAAAATGTAGCGGCTATCCGATTCGTATCTGCCGAAATAACGGTCACGCGGGAGCAGCGTGAAGGTTTTGTCCTGCTCGTTTACCGAGAATTTATACGAGAACGGCGCCTCGTTTGCGCCCAATCCGAACATGAACACGGTTGCGTTTTCGTAGTCCGCTCCGCTTCCCTTTTCGGACGCCAGTTCGTACGACGACATGCTTATCACCGTTTTGCCGTCCACGAGGTATTCGAATCCCTCGAATCTG